>JBKJII010000178.1:0-5146 GCA_046598505.1 Caulobacter sp.
CGCCAGTGTGATGACCACGCCCGAGTTCAGGAAGGCCAGTTCGTGCAGACAATGCTCCAGCGTCTTCAGGTCGAAGTCGATGTGGGCGAAGGTGGAGGTCGAGGGGTAGAATGTGACGATCGTGCCGGTCAGCGGCTTGCCGTTGTCGCGCAGCGGTGAATCGCCGGTGATCTTCAGCGAGGACACCGCGTCGCCGCGCTCGAAGCGCATCTGGTGCGCCTTGCCGTTGCGGTGGATCTTCAGCTCCAGCCAGTCGCTGAGCGCGTTGACCACCGAGACGCCCACGCCGTGCAGTCCGCCGGACACCTTGTAGCTGTTCTGGTCGAACTTCCCGCCGGCGTGCAGCTGGGTCATGATCACTTCGGCGGCGCTGACGCCCTCGCCCTCGTGCATGTCCACGGGAATGCCGCGGCCGTCGTCGGTGACGGTGCAGGAGCCGTCGGCGTTGAGGATCACCTCGACCTTGGTGGCGTGACCGGCAAGGGCCTCGTCGATGGCGTTGTCGACCACCTCATAGACCATGTGGTGCAGGCCCGAGCCGTCATCGGTGTCGCCGATGTACATGCCGGGGCGCTTGCGCACGGCGTCCAGGCCCTTGAGCACCTTGATCGAGTCGGCGTCGTATTCGCCGTGAGCCTGCGGCTCGCCCTGGGTCTCGGGGGGATCTTCGGTTTGGTCGGTCATTCAGTGGTCCAGAACAGTCAGGCCGGAGGATTCCACACGGACTCCAAGGGCCCGACCCTTGAAGGGGTCGAACAGCTGCTCGTCCGTCCCTGTCAGGAATGCCTGGAGGCCGAGCGCAGCGATTTCATCCGCCAGCGCGGCCCGCCGGAGCGGGTCGAGATGGGCGGCGACTTCGTCCAGCAATAATACAGGAGCCGGCGCCGATTTCAGAGCGGAAAGTCGCGCCGCCTGGGCCAAAACAAGGTTCAGAATCAAGGCTTTCTGCTCTCCGGTCGAACATTCCGCAGCCGGCCGGTCCTTTTCGGCGTGAACCACCGCCAGATCGCCCCTGTGAGGGCCTGTCAGGGCTCGCCCGGCGGCCGAATCACGGCTGCGCGCTGCGCTCAGCGCCGTCGCCAGCCGGGCCTCGATATCGGCGAAATCGACACCCTCGGCGGCCAGTTTTTCCCACTCGCCGGTGAGGCTGAGCCGGGCCTGCGGGAAGGGCCGCTCGCCGCGTCCGTCAATCTCGGTCTGCAGGGCGCTCAGGGTCCGGGCGCGAGCTTCGGCCATCAGGGCGCCGGCCTCGGCCATGCGGGCTTCCAGCGCCGACAGCCAGACCGGGTCCGGCCGGGCGGTCTCGTCGGTCAGCAACCGCATCCGCTCCCGCAGGGCCTTCTCGTAGGCGCCCGCATGGGCCGCGTGAGCCGGCTCGGCGGCGAACACCAGCCGGTCGAAGAAGCGCCGGCGATCACCGGCGGCCTCGAGGAACAGCCGGTCCTGCGCCGGGGTCAGCCAGATCGGCCGGATATGATCGGCCAGCCGGCCGGGCGGCACGGTCTCACCCTCCAGCCGCACGAGCCGCCGCGCCGCGCCGGTCTGCTCGGTCCCGGTGCCCAGCCGGACCTGGTCGTCGCCGTGGTGGATCAGCGCCGACACGGCCCAGGCCCGACCCCCGGTCTCCCCGGGCAGCCGCCGCCCGACCTCGGCGATACTGGCACCGCGCAAGCCCCGCCCCGGCGACAGCAGGCTGATCGCCTCCAGCAGATTGGTCTTGCCCGCCCCATTGGGCCCGAACAGGAACACCGTCTGCCCCGCCGCACGCAGCTCCGCCCGCTCATAGGAGCGGAAGTCGGTCAGGGTCAGGGAAGTGAGGGCGGAGTGCATGGTCCGTGTCTAACGCGGGGGACTGCTTCCGGCGATAGCCGGTAGCTGTCCCCGCCTTTTGCGAACGGGGCCTTCACGGGGACAGCTACCGATGTCCCCGAGGGGACACCGGAAGCAGTCCCCCGGATGCTGATACGCCCTGAAGGCCTTGACGGAAGGATGCGCACCGGCCGGGGACTGCTTCGCGCAGCGTAGCTGTCCCTGACAGGTCCGACTGCCGTGTTGCCGCCTCACTATGCAGTGATAGCCCTTGCGGGAGACGCCCCGGGAGCCAGACCATGACCGACCAGCAGATGCGCGAGACCCTCTCCAAGGTGCCGGCGGTGACGCTGGGGTTCTGGGTCATCAAGATCCTCGCCACCACCCTCGGCGAGACGGGCGGCGACACCCTGTCGATGACCTACAGTCTGGGCTACCTGGTCAGCACGGCGATCTTCGTCGTGCCGCTGATCCTGCTGGTGATCGCCCAGATTCGCACGCGCAAATTTCACCCGTTCCTCTACTGGGCGACGATCATCGCCTCGACCACGGCCGGCACGACCATGGCCGACTACGCCACCCGGTCCATGGGCATCGGCTACACCGGCGGTTCGGTGCTTCTGCTGGCCTGCGTGCTGCTGTCGCTGCTGGCCTGGAAGCGGGTGACCGGCACGATCGCCGTCGAGACGGTCAGCAGCCCCCGGGCGGAGCTGTTCTACTGGCTGACCATCACCTTCTCCCAGACCCTCGGCACGGCGCTCGGCGACTGGGCGGCGGATGACGGCGGGCTGGGCTATCTCGGCGGCGCGGCCCTGTTCGGCGCCGCTCTGGTCGGCCTCGTCCTGCTCTGGCGCTTCACGACACTGAGCAAGGTGATGCTGTTCTGGGCCGCCTTCATCCTGACCCGGCCGCTGGGCGCCACGGTGGGCGATTTCCTCGACAAGCCGCTGGCCAAGGGCGGCCTCGATTTCAGCCGCCCGGTCGCCTCGGCGGTGCTGGCGGTGGCGATCATCGCGCTGATCCTGATCCTGCCCCAGAAGGCGGGCGCGCACCCTACCGAGGCCAAGGCCTGAGACACCGGCCGGGGACTGCTTCGCGAAGCGTAGCTGTCCCTGCCATTCTGATCCTGTTTCAGGGACAGCTACCGGCTGACGCCGGAAGCAGTCCCCTCACCGCCCGCGAAACTGCCGCATCAGCTGCTCTTCAGTGTAGGCGCGCCGGTCCCGCCGATCGAGCGACATGAAGGGCGGATAGTCGACCAGCTTGTGAAACGCGGTCATCGCCTCGTAGGGCGAATGGGCTTCGAAGGTGGTCATCAGCCGGGCATCGAGGTTCAGCACCGAACGCGCCTCGTCCCCATCGGGCCCGGCAAGCATGCAGGTCGGTAGCCATTGGCCGTTGTCATCCGGGCATTCCCAGACCTCATGCACAAGCGCGACCAAGATCCCTATGACCCCGTATCGTCCTGCCGGGAGCTGCTGCGATGGGCCTGTTCCGCTGCGAGCGTCCCCTGCACGGTGCCGATGACTCCTGCAATGAGCAGACCTATCCCTGCGGCCCCAGCGCCGAGCACGGTCAAATCTTGCCAGAGCGGCGACGGCTCCAGAATTCCATACCGCATGAATAGCAACAGAAAGCCGGCCAGGGAGAGCAGGAAGAGCCCCGCGCCTGCCAGTAAGGATGTTCTGCCCGGAGGCATCAAACCCGCAGCGGCATCAGCACATACTTCACCCCGGCGTCGGTCGGGTCCAGCACCAGCGTCGGGCTGGCCGGGTCGGCGAAGCGGAACTCGGCGGTCTCGCCGCCGATCTGGCCGGTGACGTCCAGCAGGTAGCGGGCGTTGAAGCCGATCTCGAAGCTTTCGCCGTCGTAGTCGACCTCGACCTCTTCGACCGCCTGGCCGGCTTCCATGTTGCGCACCGTCAGGGTGACCTTGCCGGACTCGATGGCCAGTTTCACCGAGCGGCTCTTCTCGGCCGAGATGGTCGCCACGCGGTCAACGGCCTGGGCGAACAGGGCGTTGTCGACGGTCATGACCTTCTGGTTGTCGCGCGGGATGACCCGCATGTAGTCGGGGAAGGAGCCGTCGATGACCTTGGAAGTCAGGGCGGCCTGGCCGAACTCGAAACGGACCTTCTGGGCGCTGACCTGGAAGTCGACCGACTCTCCGGCGTCCTCCAGCAGGCGGCGGGCCTCGTTGATGGTCTTGCGCGGGATGATCACGCCCGGCTGACCGGCCGCGCCCTCGGGGGCCGGCATCTCGGCCAGGGCCAGGCGGTGGCCGTCGGTGGCCACGCAGCGCAGCATCGGCTGGCCGTTCTCGACTACCGTGTGCACGTACAGGCCGTTGAGATAGTAGCGCGTCTCCTCGGTGGAGATGGCGAAGCGGGTCTTGTCGATCAGCCGCATCAGGTCATTGGCGTCGACCGGAATGCGGCCCGACAGGCCGTCCGAGCTCATCACCGGGAAGTCGCCGGCCGGCAGGACCGGCAGGTTGAACTTCGAGCGGCCGGCGGCGACCTGCAGGCGGGGATCATCGCCCGACAGGGTCAGGGACACGTCGGCCCCTTCCGGCAGCTTGCGGACGATCTCGTACAGGGTGTGGGCGGGCGCGGTGATCTGACCCGGCACATCGACCTGGGCCGCGCCGCCGTCGATGATCTCCATGTCCAGATCGGTCGCGGAGAAGCCGACCCGCTCGCGCTCGGCGGTCAGCAGCACGTTCGACAGGATCGGGATGGTGTTGCGGCGTTCGACGACGCTCTGGACGTGGCCAAGGGCCTTCAGCAGCGCCGCCCGCTCGATCGTAAGCTTCATGTCTCGTCCGAAGTCCGGAAGGGAACAGGCGAATCGTCGGGCCCCCGCCGGTTCGCCTGTCAGGGGACTACGGACATTAGCGGAAACAGCGGCTTGCGGAAGGGGGCGCGGCCCTGCGCGAGCCGTTCAACCCCACCTTTTTATTCGTCATGGCGCGCTTCAACGGGAGGGGACTGGCCAAGCTGTCCCTTGGGACTGCTTGTCCTGTCCCCGATCGCGCTGGAGGGGACAGGGTATCCAGTCCCAAGGGACAGGATACCCTGTCCCGGGTTCCTGCCTTACGCTTTCGTATCCACCGAACCGCCCGCGCTTTCGCCTTCGCCGTCGGCGTAGGGGTTCTGCGCGGGAGCAGCCGAGGCGTCCGCCGCGCCGGTCTTGGCCGCGACCACGACCATCGCGGGACGGACCATGCGGCCGAACAGCTCGTAGCCGGGCTGCAGGGTCTTGATCACCGCGCCGGGAGCCACGCCCTCGCCGGGCTGTTCCATCATCGCCTGGTGCTGGTGCGGATCGAACTTGC
>JBKJII010000245.1:0-3949 GCA_046598505.1 Caulobacter sp.
CGCCAGTGTAATGGCACGCACGGCCGCCAAGGACTCCGCCTGGTGCAAGGGGGCCAGGGGGGTGAGGTCCTGTAGCGCGCGCAGCAACGCTTCATCGGCTTTGACCGGCTCCGAGAAGTCGGGCCCGCCATGGACAATGCGGTGTCCCACGGCCGAGATCGGTGCGCCCAAGCGTCGCTCGAACCAGCTCACGAGGTCCGGGATGACCTCGTCGATCTTCCCTCCGGCGGCTCGCCAGGAAGGTTCTACCGTCGACTTCCCCTGGCCGTCCCACACGATCAACGCGTTGTCGGCCGACGTCTCGAGCCGCGCTCGAAGCTCAAGCTTCGGGACCGAAGTCGATACATCATGCACGGCGAACTTGGTGTTCGATGAGCCCGCGTTCACGGAGAGGAGGTGGGGCGTCATGAGCCTGAACGGCTTTTTCGACGGGTCAGCGCACAAAAGCCTTTGCTGCGCCAACGGACTGGGCCTTGACCGGCCGCCGTTCAGCGGGTGACTCGGGGACACTCATCTCTGCTCCTTCGGACTCAGACCATGGGGCCCTTTCAGGGGATCCAGAGGTGGATCAATCAGACGGGCTCCTCAGGATCATCCCAAAGGACGAACGTCGGCCCGATTGATTACGGCGGCGGGCGTGACCGTTCGGAACTAACCCGCCGCCGACCGGTTGGTTCTGTCGACGAGTTGCCCTAGCACCGTTTGATGCAACGCAAAGCCGGTTGTCGGCGTGCGGGTGATGATCGTTCATCGACTTGGATCGGGACGATCATGCAAGTCTCCGCCAGCCCATTGCCGGTCGGGATCCAGGAGCTCATCGCCGAGAAGCTTCGATCTGGCCGACCCCGAAATCTCCGTTTCCTACAAAGTCGACTTCGTAGCCGTGAAGACGCCGAGGACGTGCTGCAGGATTTCGCCCTGAAGGCCATCAAGGGCGCCGGGCGCATCACTGACGCTGGCAGAGTCGACGCTTGGCTGGGCGTCACCCTTCGCAATGCCCTGTTCGACCGCTACCGCCGCAAGGCCGGCCGCCGGCGGCTGCAGGAGGCGGCGGCCGGCGAGCCGCCCGTCGGACCCGAGACGGACCCCGAACTTGAGATCGCGCTCATCTGTCTGACCCAGGCGACCGAACGCCTCAGGCCCGACGCCCGCGATTTGATCCGACGGGCCGAGCTCGAGCAAACACCTCTGAAGGTTATCGCGGCCGACCTGGGCCTCACCGCCAACAACATCGGCGTGCGGCTACACCGCGCCCGCGAGGCGTTGCGGCGGGATATGCGGGCTGCTGGTTTTGACACGTCGATTGGACGCGTTCGGACGGCTCCTGCTCTGGAACTCGAAACATGACCATCATCAATGCCGCAGAAGGCCGGCCGGACGACTCCTTCAGGTCAATCATGTCCGACACTCCGGGCCACCGAACGCCGCGCCGCATGGTCGGGACCGCCAGCGCCGTCTGCGCCGCGATGCTGGTCGCGTATGCCCTACCTGCCTATAGCCAGCAGTCTGTGGACGACAGCGGCAAAGCTGGCCCAAGGGCCGCTCCGATGACGATGGGTCCGACCGGAGACAAGAGCCTGCCGGTCGACTCCAGCGACGGAAAATGCCCTGGAGGCCAGGCCTTCGATGCGGGCATGAACATGTGCATGCCCGCGACGGCACAGTCCGGGTCGTCGCTGATGTTCAAGGCCAACCAGTTCGCGGCCTATTCTGACACCTCAGGCCCGCGCGGACAGTCTCGCAGCACGGGTCCGGGCGTGTGGATGCTGATGTTCGACACGGCGCTTTCGCCGGGCAATCGCTTCCGCGTCGATGTCATGGGGTCTCTGGAGCAACTTACAGTGGGCGACCGGGGAACGCCGCAGCTTCTGCAGACTGAAAATCTGGACGCCATGCACGCCCACGACACGATCATGGGCCTGGAGTTCAGGGATGTCATGGACCTGGGGCCGGATGGCCGGCGTCAGCTGACTCTACTGTTCGCACCGCGCGGCGCGGCGTCCTACGGCCCCGTGCCCTTCATGCATCGCCAGTCCGCCGAGGGTAACCCTGATGCGCCGCTTGGCCACGACTTCCAGGACGGGCTTCATGACGTCTCCACCCTGCTCGGAGTCGCCTACCGCACGGGAGCGACAACCTTCGAAGCAACGGCCTTCAGCGGCAGCGAAATCAGTTGGCCGTTTCCCCTTCACGGACCGGACTCCTTCGCCCTGCGCGTCAATCATGATCTCTTCGAGGGGGTGACCGTGGGAGCATCCTTCGCGGACGTCCTGCTGGCGACCGGCACGGGCAGCGAAGAGCACGACCGGTTCACGGCAGCCTGGATCGCAACCAGCCAGCCGATCGGCGTAGCGACCCTGAAAACGTCGCTTGTCTGGGGCCGGCACAAGGCGGGCCCGGAAGCGGACCAGGACAGCTTTCTCGCCGAGGCCGTCTACAGCCGCGGACGAAACAGCCTCTACGGTCGCGCCGAAAGTCTGCAGCTCACACCCGGGCAGCTGGATATCGCGCCTGCCCCGAGTCCGGACGCGAAATGGGTCCAGGCGGTCACACTCGGATATGAGCGGAACCTGATGAAGCGCGATGGGGTCGCACTTTATCTGGGCGGGTCCTACACCGTGGATATCGTTCCGAAGGCCTTTCAGGGCGCCTATGGCGCCGATCCGTATGGCGAGAAGATCTATGCGAGGATCGTCATCGACGGCGCATCGTTGATGGGGTTCTGAGAAGCGAGGCAAAGCCCGCGCCTCCCCTGTTCATCACCTGGAAGACCCTGAAGGGCTGGCCGCCTCGATGGGCAGTCCGGAACGAAGCCCGCCCGTTCCCGTTTGTTGTGGATCAATGATGCCGCGCCGGGACTGTGGACACTCCACTGATCGGATCAGTCGGATCCAGAAAGCCTGGACGCCATGCACATCACCCTGAAAGCCTTGCTTCTCACGACCGTCCTTGGGTTCGGTACGGCCGCCGGCGCGGTCGAACAACCCGCGTCTCCGCACGACCATACTCCTGCAGCTGCAGTGATCGCCCCTGCCGCTTCTGAGGCGACCAGGCCTGCGAACATGATGGGCGGAAAGATGGACATGGACGCGATGCGTTGCGTAGGAGCGTCCGACGAACGTCTGGCCACCCAGAAGGGCGCACTGAACATCACAGACCGGCAGCTTCGCGCCTGGAACGCCTACGCGGCTACCGTGAAGGTCGGAATGCACCCCATGCCCGTCGGCATGACCATGCCGATGCCCATGAAGCCGGGCGGCATGCGGGGCATGATGGGCGACGACGGCATGATGGCGACGATGATGTCCAAGCCGCTCCCTGAACGCCTGGCGCAACATGAGATGATGATGAAGGCGCACTTGAAGACGCTGCACAAGGTTCAGGCGGCGGTCGCGGGCCTCTATCGCGTCCTGACCCCGGAGCAGCGGGCCATCGCCGACAAAAGCCTTTGCGGCGGGATGGCGCATTAGATCAGCCGCCGCAGCCCAGTTGATCGGACCCACTATGAGCTACTATTTCTCGAAGCAACTCGACACGCCCTTCGGTGACGCCGTCATCAAGACCAAGGCGGCTTTGGCCCACGAGGGTTTCGGCGTGATCAGCGAAATCGACATCCGCCAGACGCTCAAGGCCAAGATCGGGGTCGAGTTCCGCCCTTACCTGATCCTCGGCGCTTGCAACCCGGCCCTGGCCCACGAGGCCTTGTTGCTGGAGGACAAGGTGGGCCTGATGCTTCCCTGTAATGTCATCGTGCAGGAAGCAGACGACGGCATGGTCGAAATCGCAGCAATTGATCCCGCCGCCTCGATGCAGTCCATCGACAATCCGGCGCTCAAGGCGCAGGCGGCCATCGTGGGCGAGAAGCTGAAATCGGCGCTCGAACGGTTGTAGGCGCGTCGACGAGCAAAGCTCTGCATCCCCGAGTTCGGGATGGCCGAGCTACACTGCC
>JBKJII010000312.1:0-8175 GCA_046598505.1 Caulobacter sp.
GCGCCGTCTGGGTTTGCGCGCCGACCAGATCAAGGAACTTCAGGCCGTGCCCTTCTCCACATTGCTGGCCGCCCAGGCCGATGTGGGGGCGGAGGGCCGGGCACGGGGGGAGGCGCCGCGGTCCTTCGCGCCGGTGCTCGGCCAGGCGATCCCGCACCATCCGTTCGCGCCCGACGCGCCGGCGGAATCCCGGGACATCCCCCTGGTCGTCTCCACCGCCCTGGACGAGCGGACCTACCGCGAGACCAATTTCGACATGGGCTGGGACGAGGTCCGCCAGAAGCTGGACCGCCGCGTGGGCGCCGACGCCGAAAGGCTACTGGCCGCCTATCGCGATGAGGACCCCCAGGCCACGGCCTTCCTCGTGAACGCCCGGATCAATTCCGACACTTCGTTCCGACTGGGCGCCGCCACCATGCTGGAGCGCCGGGTCGCCGCCGGCGGCGCGCCCACCTGGGCCTATCTGTGGGCGAGCCCCAGCCAGGCCTTTGGTGGCCGCTATGGCGCCGTGCACGGGATCGACGTCGCCTATTCCATGCACGACATCCGGTTTCCTCTGGCCGGTCCGACCGCCGACAACCTGCGACTGGCCGACGAGATCTCCTCGGCCTGGATCGCCCTGGCCGCGACGGGTCGGCCGGACAACCCCAAGACGCCGGCCTGGGCGCCCTACGACCTGACAAGGCGCGAGACCCTGGTCTTCGGCCATCCGACCCAGGCCGCCAGCGATCCGCGCGGGTTCTTCCGCGACTACTGGGAAAAGCACGCGGCGAGCCGCGGGAGCTAGTCCTCGGAGAGCCCGTAGATCTCCTCAAGGTCCTTCAGGTACTGCGCGCGGTCGGTGAACACCCGGGCCTCCAGGCCGCAGGGCAGGACCGCCTCGACGTTGGCGGCCTTGTCGTCGAAGAAGATCAGCTCCTCGCGAGGGAAGGGGATCTGCGCCAGCATCGCCTCGAAGAAGGCGGCCTGCGGCTTGGCGGCGCCCAGGCGGCAGGAGATGAACAGGCCGTCCAGCAACGCGCCGTAGCCCAGGGTGGTCTCGACGTGAGCCGCCCAGAAGGCGTCCTGGTTGGAGCCGAGATAGCAGGCGATCCCGGCGGCCCGCAGCCGCCGGACATCCTCCAGCATGGCCGCGTCGGGGATGACGTGCCCCGCAGCCCAGCGGTCCAGATAGGTCGCCGCGTCGTGCGGCCAGCCGGCGTCGGCGAGGGCGCGGCTGACGCTTGCGGTGAAGGCCTCCACGTCGGACAGGGCCTCCGGAGGAGCTTCGCCATAGAAGCCGGTGACGAAGTCGCGGTGCTGCTGGGCGGTCCACACCCAGTCCTGCGTCCCGAACGGCCCGGCATGCTGCAGCACGCCATCTGCGTCGAAGATCACCCCACTCAGCTTCCGCGCCATGGACGTCTCCCTAGGCTCCGACGATCAGCGGCTGTGCGGTGCGCTTCCCCAAACGGCCCACCACGGCGGCCGCGCCGAAACCCGCCGCCTTCACCAGCGTCATGACGCTCTCGACCGCGGCGGGATCGACGGCGATCAGCAGGCCGCCGCTGGTTTGCGGGTCGCACAGCAGGTCGCGCTTCCAGTCGGCCAGGTCGACGGGCGCCTCGACCGACGCGCCGTAGCTCGCCCAGTTGCGCACCGAGGCGCCGGTACGGACCCCGGCGCGGGCCAGGGCCTCCACGCCGGGCAGGATCGCGGCGCCGTAAGGATCGACATGGGCCGTCAGCCCCGCGCCGCGCGCCATCTCCAGGGCGTGACCCAGCAGCCCAAACCCGGTGACGTCGGTCATGGCGTGGACGCCGTCCTGCGCCGCAAGGACCTCGCCCACCGCGTTGAGCTGGGTGGTGGAGGCGATCAGGGCTTCGTAACCCGCGGCGTCCAGCTTTTCCTGCTTGAACGCCGCGCTCAGCACGCCGACTCCCAGGGCCTTGGTGAGGATCAGCACGTCACCGGCCCGCGCGTCGCTGTTCTTCAGCACCCGGTCGGGATGGACAAGGCCGAGCGCGACCAGGCCGTAGATCGGTACGACGCTGTCGATGGAGTGGCCGCCCGCCACCGGAATCCCGGCCGCCGCACAGACCGACGCCCCGCCGGCCAGGATCTGGCCGATGGTCTCGGGCGCCAGCTTGTCGATGGGCATGCCGACGATGGCCAGGGCCAGGATCGGCTTGCCGCCCATGGCGTAGATATCCGACAGGGCGTTGGTGGCGGCGATCCGGCCGAAGTCGAAGGGGTCGTCCACCACCGGCATGAAGAAGTCGGTGGTCGCCACCAGGGCCTGGGTGTCGTTCAGCCGCCAGACCGCCGCGTCGTCCGAGGTCTCGGTTCCCACCAGCAGGTTGGGGAAGACGGCCGCCGCAGGCATCCGCGCCAGGATGTCCTGCAGTACGGCCGGGGCGATCTTGCAGCCGCAGCCGCCGCCGTGGGCCAGGGAGGTCAGGCGGACGGCGTCGGGCATGGGGAATCTCACGGAGATGAAGCTGCTTCCGTCTTAGTCCGCGTCCAGGCGGCGGGCCAGCCTCGCCACCGCGGCGAGCGCGGTGCTAACAGTGGATCATGGGAATCCAGCTCACCGAGGCGGTCGACGCCGCATCGCTCGCGCGCTTCGACGCGGTCATCGACGTTCGCAGCCCCGGGGAATTCGCCGAGGACCACATGCCCGGCGCCGAGAACCTGCCGGTCCTGGACAATGCCGAACGGGCGGAGGTGGGGACCATCTATGTCCAGGAGTCCCGGTTCCTGGCCCGCCGCATCGGCGCGGCCCAAGTGGCGCGCAATATCGCCCGTCATCTGGAGGATGCGCTCTCCGATCGTCCCGCCAGCTTCCAGCCGCTGATCTATTGCTGGCGCGGTGGCCAGAGATCCAACGCCATGGCCACCATCCTCTCCCAGGTGGGTTGGCCGGTCTGGCTGCTGACCGGAGGCTACAAGACCTATCGCAGGTCCGTGACCGCGCGGCTCTATGACGAGGCGCCGGCCCTGAATCTGATCCTGCTGGATGGCCATACGGGTTCGGCGAAGACCGAGATCCTGGCGCGCCTGACGGAGCAGGGCGTGCAGACCCTGGACCTCGAAGGCTTAGCTTCCCATCGCGGTTCCCTGTTCGGCGCCGTGGCCGGGCGGCCCCAGCCGAGCCAGAAGCTGTTCGAGAGCCGTCTGCTGGCGGAGCTCGACAAGCTCGACACCTCTCGGCCCATCGTGGTGGAGGCTGAGTCCAGCAAGATCGGCGACCGCATGACGCCGCCCGCGGTGTGGAAAGCCATGCAGACCGCGCCCCGTATCGAGCTCCAGGCCCCACGGGAGGCCCGAGCCCGTTATCTCGTGGAGGCCTATCGCGACGTGATCGATGACCGGGCGGAACTCGAGGCGGCCTTTGCGCGTCTGCCGGCCTATCCGGGCCAGAAGCGGCTCGAGAACTGGCGGAGCCTTGCGGACGCGGGGGAATTCGAGGACCTGGCAGCGGCGCTCATGGAGCATCACTACGACCCGGCTTACGACCGCTCCGCCCGCAAGGATGAGCGGCCTCGCCTGGGTGTCATCGAACTGCCCAGCCTCGACGCCGCCGGGCAGGACGCCGCCGTCACGGAGATCCGTCGCCTGGCGTCGATCTGAGCCCGCCCTTGACGCTAGGGCGCTGCGGCGCGACCCTGTGACCAACGATCACATAACGATCAGACGAGGGAGGCCCCCATGGCCGATGGTTCGCTTGCAGGCGTGAATTCTCTGAAGGGCAAGGTCAGCGCCGAGGAGTGGGAGGCCCGCGTGGACCTCGCCGCCCTGTACCGGCTGGTGGCGCTCTACGGGTGGGACGACATGATCTACACCCACATCTCGGCCCGTATCCCGGGGCCGGACCACCAGTTCCTGATCAATCCCTACGGCATGTACTTCGGTGAGATGACCGCCTCGTCCCTGGTCAAGATCGACCTGGACGGCAAGATCCTCCAGGACACGCCCTACTTCATCAATCCGGCGGGTTTCACCATCCACTCGGCGGTCCACGCGGCCCGCGAGGACGCGATGTACGTGATGCACCTGCATTCGGACCAGGGCGTCGCGGTCTCGGCCCAGAAAGCCGGCCTGTTGCCGCTGTCGCAGCACGCGCTGATCGTTCTGCCTACGCTCGCCTATCACGACTATGAAGGAATTGCTCTCAACCTTGACGAGCGGGAGCGTCTTGTGGCTGACTTGGGTGACAAGCAGACCATGCTGCTGCGCAACCACGGGACCCTGTCCGTGGGCGACACAGCGGCGGCCTGCTGGCTGGGAATGTTCTATCTGGAGCGCGCATGCCTTCAGCAGATCATGGCGCTTTCGGGCGGACGCGACGGGGTGCTGACCGCGCCCGACGCGGCGCAGGCCGAGGTGCGCAGCCAGATGGGTCGCGGCATGGGCCCGATCGGCAACCTGGCCTGGCCGGGTTGCCTGCGCCAGCTGGATCGCAATCTGTCGGGCTACGACGCCTAGGACACCTCACCGCCGTCATGGCCCGGCTGGTCCGGGCCACCCAGGGACACCATCCTGGAAGAGCGGGCGCGGCAAGGGCGGCGCCCGCTCTTTTATGCCCGGCGCGCCTGGGTGGCCCGAACACGTCGCGCCATGACGGCGGAAGGATGCGAGCTTTCGTCCTCGCGGGTCTGGTGCTCGCGACGGCTTTTCCATGCGCGCGGGCCCAGGCCGGCGCCTGGCCGCTGGAGCCGGGTGAGACCCTGGCCATCCTCAAGTATGAGGGTTCACGCGCCGATCAGGCCTTCGACGGTGGGGGTGCGCCTGTCTCCCAGCCGGAGCGGTCCGACGATGCGCTCAGCCTGTACATCGAGCGCGGCCTGACCTCGCGCCTGACTTTTCAGGGACAGGCGGGCTGGACCCGCGGCGAAGACGGCTTCGCAGACTATGGCGGCCGCGGGCCGCTGGAACTGGGCCTGCGCTACGCGCTTAGGCGAACCGACAGGTCGGTGGTCAGCCTCTATGTCGGCGCGGCGAAGGGTGGCGAAGGGCGCAACGCCGGCTACGCCCCGCCCGGCGCCGGCGGGACCGACGTCGAGGTCCGCGTCCTGGCGGGCAGGTCGCTGACCCTCGCCGGCCGGCCCGCCTTTACGGAAGCCCAGATCGCCAGATTGAATCGCTCCGGTCTGCCCGACGAGACGCGGCTCGACCTGACCCTCGGCGTCGAGCCCTCGCCGCGCTGGCTGCTGCTGGTCCAGACCTACGCCGGTCAGGCTGACGGCGGCGGAGCCAGCCCCTTGTGGCTGAAGGCGGAACTGTCGGCGATCCATCGGATCGGCGACTGGCGGCTGCAGGCAGGCTGGCGGCGATCGGTGGCCGGCCGGGCCAGTCCCGTGGAGGCCGGACCGGTCATTGCACTCTGGCGCCGGTTCTGACCGTTTCGCCTCTTAAACAGGGCGTCACGCCCCCTTCATCGCATTACGGTTTACGCGCACGGCAATGCTCTTATATGAGCCGTAGTATCCGCCGGTCCCACCGGCGCGGGGAGTCGTCCGTGATCCGCCGTCACTTCTTTCTCATCGCTGCCGCGACGTTTCTGGTGCTGATGTTGATCGGTGGCGGTCTGAAGCTCGCCACCGCCGAACCCAAGGGCAAGGGCGGACCGGGCGGTGGTGCGGGCCGCGCGGCTGCGGTGTCCCAGGCGATCGTCGGCCTCAAGCCTTTCGCGGACAGCATCCAGGCCCTGGGCGTCGCCAAGGGGCGCGAGTCGGTCACCATCACCTCCAACACCAGCGAACTGGTCACCGCCGTCCGTTTCCGCGACGGCCAACGGGTTTCCAGGGGTCAGGTGCTGGTCGAACTGAAGGCCGGCGAGGAAGACGCCGGACTCATCGAGGCCCAGGCGCGCCAGACCCAGGCCGAGCGCGACTACGCTCGCTGGAAGAGCCTCGCCGACCAGGGCGTCGCGCCGAAGGCCACGGCGGAACAGTACCGATCGGCGCTCGACACGGCTCGGGCAGGCGTCGAAGCGGCCCGCGCCCGCAAGATGGACCGCGTGATCCGCGCGCCCTTTTCCGGCGTCGTCGGCCTGACCGATGTGGCCCCCGGCGCCCTGATCAGTCCGGGCGCGCCGATCGTCACGCTCGACGACCTGTCGATGGTGCGCGTCGATTTCGAAGTGCCGGATCGCTATGTGCCGGTGCTGGCCGAAGGCTCGTTGATCGCAGCCCGGGCCGACGCCTGGCCGGCGGACGTGTTCAACGGCCGGATCGCCCGGCTGGACAGCCGCATTGACGCGGCCACGCGCGCCATCACGGCCCGCGCCGAGTTCGCCAACCCCGGCGGCCGGATCAAGCCGGGCATGCTGATGCGGATCTCGATTTCCCACGGCGCCCGCTCAAGCCTGGCCGTGCCAGAGGCCGCTGTGCAGTTCGAGGGCGACCAGGCCTTTGTGTTCGTCATCACCCCGCGCGGCGACGGCTTTTCCGCTCGCAAGCAGGCGGTGCAGGCCGGCGCCACCGAGGGCGGCTTCGTCGAAATTACCAGCGGTCTGCGGGCCGGCGACAAGGTTGTCGCCGATGGCCTGAACCGCATCCAGGACGGCCAGCCGGTCAAGGTCGGCAGCGGTCGCAAGGGTCCGCCGGGCGCGGCGCCGGCGCGGAAGGCCGGCTGATGCTGTCGGACCTGTCGGTCAAGCGGCCGGTCTTCGCGGCGGTCGCGGCCATCATCCTGTGCGTCATCGGGCTTGCGGCCTTCCTGAGCATCCCGATCCGGGAGCTCCCGAGCGTCGATCCCCCCGTCGTGTCGATCTCCACCACCTATCGCGGAGCCTCGGCGGAAATCATCGAGGAGCGGATCACCCAGGTTCTGGAACGCCAGGTCAGCGGCATCCAGGGCATTGACCGTGTGTCGTCGTCCAGCCGCGACGGGCGCAGCCAGATCAACATCACCTTCAAGCTGGACACCGACCTCGAGACGGCCGCCAACGACGTGCGCGACGCCGCGAGCCGCGTGGTCAGCCAGCTGCCCAACCAGGCCGACCCCCCGCAGATCGCCAAGGCCAACGCCGACTCCGCGCCGATCATCATCATGAACATGACGTCGACGACGCTGAATCCGCTTCAGCTCGCCGACTACGCCGAACGGTTCCTCGTCGAGCGGCTGTCGACCATTCCGGGCGTCGCGACCGTGGGTCTCGCCGGCCCGACCTTCTCGATGCGCATCTGGCTCGACGCCGACCAGATGGCCGCGCGAGGCGTGACCGTCGACGACGTCGAGACGGCCCTCAACAGCCAGAACGTCGAGCTGCCGGCTGGCGCACTCGAAAGCACGACGCGCGACTTCACCATCCGGGTCAATCGCGGCTACGCCAAACCGGAGGACTTCGCCAGACTGCCGATCAAGGTCGCCGGCCAGGCCGCGATCAGTAACGCCTACATCACACGCCTGGGCGACATCGCTCGCGTGGAGGAGGGTCCCGCCGAAGCGCGCCGGTTGTTTCGCGGCAACGGCATCGACCAGATCGGCATGATCCTGACCCGCCAGTCGCAGGCCAACGACCTGGCGATCGCCGAGGCCGCGCGCAAGGAAGTGGAGGCGATCAACGCCACTCTGCCCGAAGGCACGCATCTGATTATCGCCGTCGACTCCTCGCAGTTCACGGCCGAGGCCATCCACGAGGTCTGGATCACCATGGGCATCTCCATCGCCCTGGTGGCGATGGTCAATCTGCTGTTTCTCGGCAGTTGGCGTGCGGCGATCATTCCATCGATCGTCGCGCCGATCTGCCTGCTGTCGACCTTCACCATCCTGGCCCCGTTGGGCTTCTCGCTGAACCTGCTGACGCTGCTGGCTCTGGTGTTGTCGGTCGGGCTGGTGGTTGATGACGCCATCGTGGTGGTCGAGAATATCCAGCGCCGCGTCGATGAGGGCGAGCCGCCGACCGTGGCCGCCACCCGCGGCGCGCGGCAGGTGTTCTTCGCGGTCATCGCAACGACCGTCGTGCTGATCTCGGTGTTCGGCCCGCTGATGTTCCTGCCGGGCTACATAGGGCGGTTGTTCGTCGAACTGGCCGTCGCCATCGCCTCGGCCGTGGCCTTCTCGGCCTTTCTGGCCCTGTCCCTTTCGCCGATGCTGGCGTCCAAGCTGCTCAGGCCCGCCTCCGGCAACGGCTGGCTGGCCCGCAAGGTCGATGTTGCTGTCGACCGGGTGAAGGAGTCCTACCGCCAG
>JBKJII010000322.1:0-4073 GCA_046598505.1 Caulobacter sp.
CCCGCGCCGTCGAGGCAGCAGTCGTTGGGGGTGAAGGGCTCGCCGGCGCGTTTGACGGCCGCCTCGACCACCGGGTGGCGGCCGCCCTTTGCATCGAAGGTGAAGGAGCGATCGACCACCGGGCGCACGGCCTGCTGGTCCTCGGCCCATTCGGCGAGGGCGGCGTCGACGTCCAGCGTGGCGAGGGCGCGGGCGGCGGCCTGGAGTGGGGCAGCCAGGGCGATGGCGGCTTCGCGCCAGGTCTCGAAGGTTGCCACCTCGATGGCCAGCGCCCTCTCGCCGGCCTGGGCGATGCGGGCGTCCAGATCGGCCAGTTCTACCGTGGTGAACCGCACCTGGTTGGCCAGGGTCTGGCGGTGGATGAAGGTCGCGTTGTGCGGCGGCTGGAACAGCGGGTCGGCCTTGCCGGCCGTGGTCTCGACGAAATAGCCGAGCACCGCGTTGTGGCGGATCTTCAGCGGCACGCCGCTCTCGGCCGCCAGACGGCTTTCCAGCGCGATGATCACCCGACGGCTGTCGTCGCGCAGGGCGCGGGCCTGGTCGAGTTCGGGACGGATGTCTGCGGCGACAAAGCCGCCGTCGCGCGCCTGGGCCGGCAGGTCGGGGCCGAGGCCGGTCTGCAGCTGGGCCAGCAGGCCCGAGAGATCGGCCGACAGGGACGGATTTACGGCCACGAGCGCGCCTTCGATTTCGGCGGGCGGGGCGCTGAGGCTGTCGCCGGCGTCGACCACCAGTCCGGACAGCGCCTCGCCGGTCTTCAGGCCGTCGCGCAGGCATCCCAGGTCGCGCGGGCCGCCGCGTCCCAGCGCCAGGCGCGACAGGGCTCTGGCCAGGTCGCCGGAGCGCTTGAGGGCCTCCCGCAGCCGCTCGCGAAGAACGCGGCGTTCGAGCAGCCACTGGACGGCGTCGAGCCGCACATCGATCGCGACGGGGTCCAGCAACGGCCTGGCCAGCCGCGCCGCCAGCATCCGCGAGCCGGCGGCGGTGACGCAGCGGTCGATGCTGCCGAGCAGCGAGCCGTCGCGCTGACCGCCGGTGGTGCGCTCGATCTCAAGGCTGGCGCGGGTGGCCGGGTCGATGGCCATGACGTCGGCCTCGCCCGCCCGGCGCGGCGGGGACAGGGCCGGCAAGCGGCCGGCCTGGGTCATTTCCAGATGCGCGGCGATCAGCCCCAGGGCCGAGATTTCCGCGCCGGCCAGACCGCCGAAGCCGTCAAGCGTGTCGACGCCATAGAGCCGCTTGAGCCGCGCCTCGGAGGCCGCCGGCTCGGCCAGGGCCTGGGCTACGGGTTGAACCACGCCGCCGGCGCCCTTGAGCGCCGCGTTGACCGTCTCGTCGGCGAACAACCGGTCGGGGACGAGGATCTCGGACGGCTGCAGCGCCGCCAGGGCCGCTGACAGGCCCGAGGGGGCGATCAGCAGGCTCTCAACCTCGCCGGTGGACAGTTCGACGCTGGCGACGGCCGCCTGGCCCCCGCGCAGGGCGATGGCCGCCAGCCGGTTGGCGCCGCGCGCGTCCAGCAGACCGTCCTCGGTCAGGGTGCCGGGCGTGACGATGCGCACCACATCCCGGTGGACGATGGACTTGGAGCCGCGCTTCCTGGCCTCGGCCGGGTTTTCCATCTGTTCGCAGACGGCGACCTTGAAGCCGGCCCGGATCAGCTTGGCCAGATAGGCTTCGGCCGCATGGACCGGGACGCCGGCCATGGGAATGGGCTGGCCGTTGTGGGTCCCCCGGAAGGTCTGGGCGATGCCGAGCGCCGCCGCCGCCTTGATCGCGTCGTCGAAGAACAGCTCATAGAAGTCGCCCATGCGGAAGAACACCAGGGCGTCCGGCTGGCGCGACTTGGCCTCGAAATACTGCGCCATCACGGGCGTCGCGCCGGCGGCTTCGGGCGCGGTCTGGGAAGGGTGCAGCGGGGCGTTCATCGCCGGCGACCCTAGCGGGGTTCGGCGGGGGCGTTAAGGGTTGCAGGCGAGTTGGGTTGTCCGCGGCCGCCGACCATGAAATGGTCTGAGGGGGAGGGTGCTTGATGACGAAGGGATTGCTGGTGGCGGCCGCGGCCGTGCTGCTCATCGCCGCTGCGCCTGTTATGGCGCCGGGAACCGAGGCCGACCGTGCACCGGGCTGGCTGGTCAAGCCGGACGGAGAGCGGATCGCGCGCTTCTATCCCGACCGCGCCATGCGTGAGGGCGTCGAGGGGCGAGTAGTTATCGCCTGCACCGTGGAAACCGACACCCGCCTGCATGATTGCCGCATCGAGGCGGAAACTCCCGCCGGCTACGGTTTCGGGGCCGCCGCGCTAAAACTGAGCGACGAGATGCGGCTGGCGCCCGCGATCCGCAACGGTGTTCCGGTCGAGGCCGCCGTCAAGGTTCCGCTGGCGTTCAACGTTCCGCCACCGGTATCGCTGGTGGAGATGCTGCCGTCGAGAAAGGTGCTGTTCAGCGCAAGCGCGGCTGCGCTGCTGTTTGGCGGCTTCCTGCTGGCGATGCTGATTGTCCTGTATCGCCAGACCGCCCGGCGCTCCGACCTCTAGGCTTTGCCGGTCACGCCGCCCCAGAACTTGCTCGCCTTGCCCATGAAGCCGGCGGCCTTGGGGTGTTGCTGCTCGCCGCAGGTCTCGGCCAGTTCGCGCATCAGCTCCTTCTGCCGGGCGCTGAGGTGGGTGGGGGTCTCGACGAACATCTCGACCAGCAGGTCGCCGCGCTCGCGGCCGCGCAGGGACGGCATGCCGCGACCCTTGAGGCGCACGGTGCGGCCGGTCTGGGTGCCTTCGGGCACCTTGACCGGGATACGGCATTCGCCGTCGCAGTCCTCGCCGCCGGTCAGGCAGGGGGCGTCGATCTCGCCGCCCAGCGCAGCCGTGCACATCGGCACGGGCACTGTGCAGAGCAGGTCCAGGCCGTCGCGTTCGAACAGGTCGTGCGGGGCGACCGACAGGAAAATGTAGAGGTCGCCGCGCGGACCGCCGCGCTGGCCCGCGTCGCCTTCACCGGCGAGGCGGATGCGGGCGCCGTCGTCGACGCCGGCCGGGATGCGGACCTGGAGCGTGCGCTGGCGACGAACCTGACCATGGCCGCTGCAGGTCTTGCAGGGGTCCATGACCATCTTGCCCGAGCCGCCGCAGCGGGGGCAGGTGCGTTCAATGGCGAAGAATCCCTGGGTCGCCCGGACCCGGCCCGCACCGCCGCAGCTGCCGCAGACCGTGGGCGTGGTGCCGGGCTTGGCGCCGGAACCCTCGCAGGTCTCGCAGGTGATCGAGGCGGGGACGGTGATCTCGACTTCCGAGCTTGCGAAAGCCTGCTCGAGCGTGATCTCCAGATCGTAGCGCAGGTCCTGGCCACGGGCCGGGCCGTTGTTCTGGCGCCGGCGACCGCCGCCGAACATCTCGCCGAAGGCGTCGCCGAACACCTCGTTGAAGATGTCGTGCACGTCGCCGAAGCCCTGCCCGCCGCCGCCCGCGCCGCCGTTGACCCCGGCATGGCCGAAGCGGTCATAGGCCGCGCGCTTTTGTGGATCAGACAGGACCGAATAGGCCTCGTTGATTTCCTTGAAGCGCGAAGATGCCTCCTCCGAGCCGCCGTTGCGGTCGGGATGGTGTTCCATCGCCTGCTTGCGGAAAGCGCTCTTCAGCGCCGCCTCATCGGCTCCGCGCTGGACGCCCAGGATGTCGTAGTAGTCACGCATCAGCCGGCATCACCAATAAAACCGAGCATTTTCTGAGGTGGGAGATCGCCCGTCCAACTGCAAGTCCAGGACCATTTTCAGGGCCGGACGAACTGGACGGGCTTTTCTCGCGTTCGCGAAGGCGGCGGCGACGGTCCCCGGGCGGGCTTTCACCACGGATGCGTCCGCCCGTCGCCATGAGGCGGAGTGTCACGCCGACTTTTTGTCGTCGCCGTCGACTTCCTCGAACTCGGCGTCGACCACGCCGTCGTCCTTGGGGGCTTCGCCGGCGTCGCCGCCCGCTTCGCCCTGGGCCTTGTACATCGCCTCGCCGAGCTTCATGGCCGCTTCCTTGAGCGCTTCGCTCTTGGCCGCGATGGCGTCGGAATCGCCGCTGTCGAGCA
>JBKJII010000238.1:0-1694 GCA_046598505.1 Caulobacter sp.
GTTGGGGTAGCCGCCGTCCGACCACTCGAAGATCTTGTGGGCGTATTCCCAGTACTCGACCAGGGTCTCGCCCTTGATGGCGAAGACCGGCACGCCGGTGGCGGCGATGCCGGCCGCCGCATGGTCCTGGGTCGAGAAGATGTTGCAGCTGGCCCAGCGCAAATCGGCGCCGAGCGCGGTCAGGGTCTCGATCAGCACGGCCGTCTGAATGGTCATGTGCAGCGAGCCGGCGATCCGCGCGCCCTTCAGCGGCTTGTCCTTGCCGAACTCGTGCCGCAGCGCCATCAGGCCCGGCATTTCGGTCTCGGCGATGGCGATTTCCTTGCGGCCGTAGTCGGCCAGCGCGATGTCGCGCACGATGCTGTCGGTCACGCGGGGACTCCTGTCCGCAAAATGGTCTGGCGCGCTCTATAGCCGCCCCGACCCGTCATCGCAACTTTCACATAAAGATATCTTTATGTCATTCCCAGAAGCCGGAAGCCGCGTTCGGCCTTGGTGACGGTGCTGGGGGTCAGGCTGACCTGCGCCTGGAGGCGCGTCGCGAGCTGGCCCAAGGCAGACGCAGGACCGGACAGCAGCTCCAGCTCGAGCTCCAGGAAGGGCTCACGGCGCCCGCCAGCGAGCACCTCGCCGTCGTCGAGCGCGATCTCGATCCGGGCGCCGGGGATCTCGACGATGCGGACCGTTCGGCGGACCGTGACGGTGAACTGCGGTTCCAGGATCAGGTCCGCTGGCAGCGCGGCCGGCGTGTCGGTCAGCAGGGCGGGGTCGGCCGCGTCGCTGGCCACCGGCCATTCCCATTCGTCGCGCCCGCCGTCGGCGCCGAGCACGGACTTGAGGGTCTGGATCCGCACTTCGCCCGTGCGCCGCACACGCAGGCCGAAGCCAAGACGCCTCAGCCGGCCATCGTCGGTGTCGTAGTAGATGGCCGTCATGGCCTTCACCACGGATTCGCCCGGCGGCATGGCGGCCAGCAGGGCCGGGACCTCCGTGGGCTCCAGCAGGAACTTCAACTCGATCTCGCGGCCAGGCCTGATCATGCGTCGTTCCTGCCCGCGCATTCCGGGTCGCGCAAGTCGGCGGTCACCGTTAGATTGTCTCCGCTCACGGCGGTTGGAGAGGGATGATGTTCAGACGAGGATTACTCGCCGCGGCCCTCGCGGCCGTCAGTCTGGTCGCCGTATCGGCCTCCGCACGCCAGCCGGTCAACGACGTGATCATCATTCACGCCGGGACCCTGCTCGACCGCCCCGGCCAGGCGCCGCGCCACAACGCCAGCCTGATCCTGCGCAACGGCAAGGTCGAGGCGGTCCGCGACGGCTACGTCGCGGCCAGCGCGTTTCCCGGCGCCCGGGTCATCGACCTGTCGACCAAGTTTGTCCTGCCGGGCCTGATCGACAGCCATGTGCACCTGGACAGCGACCGGGCGGGCGTGGAGGGCCAGTTGTCTGGCCTGACCGATTCCCCGGCATCGTTTGCCTATGAAGCCGCCTGGAACGCCCGAAAGACCCTGATGGCCGGATTCACCGCCGTGCGGAACCTGGGCCACAGTGACGGGGTGACCCTGGCCCTGCGCGACGCTGTGGCCATGGGCCGGGTCCCGGGGCCGCGCATCCTCGACGCCGGCGCGGCCATCTCGACCACCGCCGGTCACATGGACGACTCCCTGGGCTTCAAGGATGATCTCTATCCGG
>JBKJII010000434.1:0-2651 GCA_046598505.1 Caulobacter sp.
TTTGGCCCGCGCTTCCTGATCACCTGGCCCAACGCGCGGATCAGCGTGATGGGCGGCGAGCAGGCCGCCAGCGTGCTGGCCACCGTCCACCGCGACGCCGACAAGTGGACCAGAGAAGAGGAAGAGGCCTTCAAGGCCCCTGTGCGCCAGAAGTACGAGGACGAGGGCAACCCCTATCACGCCACCGCGCGGATGTGGGACGACGGGGTGATTGATCCGGCCCAGACCCGCGACGTGCTTGGCCTTGCTATCTCGGCCAGTCTCAACGCCCCGATTCCCGACACGACGTTCGGGGTATTCCGGATGTGATCACGGTCGCGCAATCTTGCCCCTCGCCCGCGGGGAGAGGGAGGGGCCCGACGCAACGCGGCGGGAGGGTGAGGGGTTACGGTCTCACCAGATGCCCGCCGACGCCGTACACCCTCATCCTCCCATCCTGCTGCGCAGGACGGGCCCCTCCTTCTCCCCTTGGGAGAAGGAAATTCAGGACCACCCCATGACCAATCCCATCGCCGATCCCCTCGTTGAAGTCGCCGACACCGACGCTCTGAGCGCGCTGGTCGAGCTCGACGCCAGCCCCTCGGGCGTGGCGGTCGTGACGATCAACCGGCCGGACCGCAAGAACGCCTTCAACGCCGAGGTCATCGCGGCCCTGGCGCAGCATTTCGAGACCCTGCGCGACGCCGACGGGGTGCGGATCGTCTTCCTGCGCGGGGCGGGCGGGGCGTTCAGCGCCGGCGCCGATCTCGACTGGATGAAGGCCGCCGCCGGCTTCACCAAGGACGAGAACCGCGAAGACGCCATGGCGCTGGCGGACATGCTGCTGGCCCTGCGCGAACTGCCGCAGTTCACCGTGGCCTTGGTCGAGGGCCCGGCCTTCGGCGGCGGCGCCGGTCTGGTGGCCGCCTGCGACTACGCGGTGGCCGTGGACTCCGCCAAGTTCGCCTTCTCCGAGGTCAAGCTGGGCCTCGTCGCCGCGACCATCAGCCCGCATGTGGTGGCCGCCATCGGCCCGCGCCGTGCCAAGAGCCTGTTCGCCACGGGCCGCATGTTCGACGCCGCCTTCGCCGAGAAGATCGGCCTGGTCGATGAAGTGGTCGGCGCGGCCGCCGATCTGGACGCCGCCATGGAGCGGCTGGCGACCGAGATCATGGCCTGCGCGCCAGGCGCGGTCGCCAAATCCAAGGCGCTGGTCGACGATGTGGCCGGCGTGCCGATCGACGACGAGCTGCTGGAGCAGACCGCCAAACTGATCGCCGACCAGCGGCTCAGCGAGGAAGGCCGCGAAGGCGTCACCGCCTTCCTCGAGAAGCGCAAGCCCGGCTGGGCGATCTAGTCGCCAGGGGGGAGGGGGCGTGTCTCACGAACTGGAAGCGGCGGCGGCCGATGCGGCGGGCGGGTTCTTCTCCCGCAAGCCGAAGCACGCCCTGCCGGTCGGGACGCCCTGTCCCAACTGCGAGACGCCGCTCGAAGGCCCCTGGTGCCACCAGTGCGGCCAGAAGGGCGAGGCGTTCAATCGCTCGATCGGCCATCTGATCGCCGAGGCGTTCGAGGGGCTGACCCATTTCGACGGCCGGTTCTGGACGACACTGCCGGACCTGGTCCGCAATCCAGGCCGCCTGACCCGGTCCTACCTCGACGGCCGGCGCGCGCCGCAGATCCCGCCCTTCCGCCTGTTTCTGGTCGTGGTCCTGCTGGTGTTCTTCACCGGCGGGCTGGGCGGCAAGGCGACCACCCACGTGGCGACGCCGGCGCCGGGGACCCGGGTCCTGACGGCGCCCGGCATAACCCTCGACGCCAAGGACCAGGTCGGGTCGGACATCGACCTCGATCTGGGCGGCAAGCCCGGAACAGCGACCAGCGGCGCCGAGCACTGGCTGGAAACCAGCGTCAAGGCGGCGATGGCCAACCCGCAGGCCTTCGGTCACAGCCTGGAAGCCTGTGGTCACCGCCTGGCGGTGCTAAGCCTGCCGATGGCGGCCTTGCTGCTTGGCCTGCTGTTCGCCTGGCCGCCCAAACGCTTTTACCTGTTCGACCACCTGATCTTCTCGATGCACTCCCTGTCGTTCCAGGGTCTGCTGCTGAGTCTCGGCTTCCTGCTCAACCTGGCGCCAGGCAAGCTGGGCGACCTGCTGTTCGTGGCCGCGCCCGTCCATCTGTTCCTGCACATGCGCGGGACCTACGGGACCGGGGTGATCGGAACGCTCTGGCGCATGGCGCTGTTGTTTGTCGGCTCGGCGTTCGGAGGCGGGGTGATCATGATCCTGCTGATGATCCTGGGACTCAATGAGGTCGCGGCCCACTGATGCTCAAGTCCCTGCTCATCGCCAACCGGGGCGAGATCGCCCGCCGGATCATTCGCACGGCCCGGCTGCTCGGTGTGCGCACGGTCGCCGTCTATTCCGAGGCCGACGCCAGCGCCCCGCATGTGCTGGAAGCCGACGAGGCGGTGCTGATCGGCCCGGCGCCGGCGCGGGAGAGTTATCTGGTGGCGGAGAAGATCCTCGCTGCCGCCAGGGCCACCGGGGCCGAGGCGATCCACCCCGGCTACGGCTTCCTCTCTGAGAACGCGGCCTTCGCCCAGGCGGTCAAGGACGCGGGTCTGATCTGGGTCGGCCCGCCGCCGGCCGCGATCAACGCCATGGGCCTGA
>JBKJII010000441.1:0-7831 GCA_046598505.1 Caulobacter sp.
CATCGGCGGCGTGATCGGCGACCGACTGGGCAAGAAGGGCCCGCAAGGGCAGATGAGCCTGGTGTCCATCGCGGCCGTTGCCGGCGCGCCCTTCTACATCGCCGGCATGCTCAGCCCCTCGATGGTCACGGCCATGACCCTGCTGGCGATTCCGACCTTCCTCAATTCGATGTGGTACGGCCCGATCTACGGCAGTGTGCAGGGCCTGGTCCGACCCCAGACCCGGGCTACCGCCGCCGCCGTGATCCTGTTCATCATCAACCTGATCGGCCTCGGCTTCGGCCCGCTGGCCGTCGGGGCGCTGAGCGACGTCTACGCCGACGGCATGGGCATGGGAGCCGGGCCGGGCATCCGCTACGCCCTTATGACCTCTGCCGCGACCATCCTTGTCGCCGCCGGCCTGTTCTGGATCGCCCGTTCGACCATCAAGGACGACATGGTCAGCTAGACCCCCTGACAACGAAGGAAGACCCGAATGACCGACGCCATCGCGCCGTCCGAAGGCCTTGCGCCCGAGCCCGCCAACCCTGCCGTGCCGCTGGTGAGCGCCGCCTACCGGCGCTACGCGCTCGGTCTGCTGCTGGTGATCTACACGCTCAACTTCCTTGACCGTCAGGTGCTCAACATCCTGATGGAGGACATCAAGATCGAGTTCGGCTTGCGGGACTGGCAACTGGGCGCCTTGTCCGGCCTGGCGTTCGCCGTGTTCTACACCAC
Organism: Caulobacter sp.; assembly: GCA_046598505.1. Lineage (GTDB taxonomy): Bacteria > Pseudomonadota > Alphaproteobacteria > Caulobacterales > Caulobacteraceae > Caulobacter. Next base: position 718 of record JBKJII010000441.1, read on the forward strand.
GCTAGGCATCCCCATCGCGCGCATGGCCGAGACAAAGCACCGCGGCTACATCATCGCCGGGGCCGTGTTCGTCTGGAGCGGATTCACCGCCCTCTGCAGCGTGGCCGGCAGCTTCTGGTCCCTTCTGCTCTATCGCATCGGCGTCGGCGTCGGCGAGGCCGGTTGCACGCCGCCCGCTCATTCATTGATCACCGACTACGTGCCCAAGGCCAACCGGGCCTCGGCCATCGCCTTCTATTCGATCGGCACCCCGCTGGGCACGGTGGTGGGCCTGGTCCTGGGCGGGCTGGTGGCCGACGCCTACGGCTGGCGGACGGCCTTCCTGATCGCCGGTGCGCCCGGCGTCATCGTGGCCGTCATCGCCGCGCTGACGCTGGTCGAGCCGCGCAAGAAATTCAAGGCGGCCATGGCCGCCACAGCGCTCGCCAGCGGCGCGGCCGCCACAGCCAGCCCGACCTTCAAGGCCGCCCTGGCCATCCTGGCGACCAAGAAAACCTTCTGGCTGATCGCCTTCGCCGCCTCGATCAAGGCCTTCATCGGCTACGGCCACGCCCCCTTCACGGTCTCCTTCTTCCTGCGCGAGCATGGTCCGGAAGTGGCCCGGCTCGCCGCGAGCTTCGGTCTGGAATCGCGCGGGTTTCTGGGTCTCGCCCTCAGCGCCATGGGCGGCGTCGCCGGCATCATCGGGGCCTGGCTGGGCGGCGTCATCGCCGACAAGTTCGCCGCGAAGGATCTGCGTGGCTACGTCATCGTGCCGGCGATCGCGTCCGTGGTCACCATTCCCATCTACATCACCGCCGTGTCCGTATCGTCCGCCGCCTGGGCCATCCCGATCCTGGCCGTCCCCGCCCTTCTGGGAACGCTGTGGTACGGCCCGGTCTACGCGTCAGCCCAAAGCCTGGTGCCGCCACACGCCCGCGCCACCGCGGCGGCGATGATCCTGTTCATCATCAACCTCATCGGCCTGGGCCTGGGCCCGCTGGGCGTAGGAATCCTCAGCGATGTGTTCGGCGAGGGCATGGGCATGGGCGCGGCGCAGGGCATCCGCTGGGCCCTGATCGTTTCGACCCTGTTCGGCTTCGTCGCCGCGGCCCTCTTCTGGATCGCCCGCAAGACCATCCGCGAGGAGATGGTCAGCTAGCGCCATACCGTTGTTTCAATTCCCCACTGGCGGGAGTCGCTCGCCGGCGACTAGAGTGCGCCCAACGATAAGGGAGGAAGGCCTGTAATGACCGATGTGACGGCGGGGGGCGCCACACGGCCCGTGTATTCGAACGGCTACAAGGCGCTGGTGCTGGCGATGCTGGTGGCCGCCTATACGTTCAATTTCATCGACCGGACGATCATCGCCACCATCGGTCAGGCCATCAAGGTCGACCTGAAGCTGACCGACACCCAGCTGGGTCTTCTGGGCGGCCTCTACTTCGCCCTGCTCTACACCACCCTCGGCATCCCCATCGCCCGCTGGGCCGAGCGCGGCAATCGCACGACCATCATCACCCTGGCGCTGGTCATCTGGTCCGGCTTCACCGCCATGTGCGGCGCGGCGACCAACTTCGCCATGCTGGCGGCCTTGCGGTTTGGCGTCGGCATCGGCGAGGCCGGGTGCTCGCCCCCCTCGCACTCGCTGATCAGCGACTATTTCGAACCCAAGAAGCGCGCCAGCGCCCTGTCGATCTATTCCTTCGGCATTCCGTTGGGGACCATGATCGGCGCCGTCGCCGGCGGCTGGCTGGCGCAAAACATGGGCTGGCGGTGGGCCTTCGTCATCGTCGGCCTGCCCGGACTGATCCTGGCGCTGCTGTTCAAGCTGCTGGTCAAGGAACCGCCCCGCGGACACTCCGATCTTCCCGAACATCCCATCGAGCCGGAAGACCTCACCGCGCCGGCGCCCAGGCCCTTCTCCATCGGCAACGAGTTTCGCGAACTGGGCGGCGTGGCCAAGGTGCTGTTCGGCAAGTGGCCGGTCCTGCACATGGTGCTGGGCGTGACCATCGCCTCGTTCGGCTCCTACGGCTCCGGCGCCTTCGTGCCGGCCTATTTCGTGCGGCAGTTCGGGCTGGACTACACGACCGTGGGTCTGATCACCGGTCTGGTGGGCGGATTCTCGGCCGGCATCGGCACCCTCGTGGGCGGCTTCGCGGCCGATCGGGCGGCCCGCCGCAGCGCGGTCTGGTATCCGCTTGTTCCGGCCATCGGGCTGCTGATTGCGACACCGATCTACATCGCCGCCTATCTGCAGAACAGCTGGCAGACGGCGGCCATGATCCTGCTGATCCCGGGCATCTTCCACTACACCTACCTGGGCCCGACGTTCGGCGTGGTCCAGAACTCCGTGCCGGTCACCCAGCGGGCGACCGCCACGGCGCTGCTGTTCTTCTTCCTAAACCTGATCGCGCTCGGCGGCGGCCCGGTCTTCACCGGCTGGATCAGCGACACCTTGGGCCAGTTCAACTTCAGCCACCCGGGCCAGACTGTGATGGGCATGTTCAGCGCCATCGGCGGCGACGCCGGGGTCGGGAACTTCATCACCGAGTGTCCGGGCGGCGCGGCGCCCAAGGGATCCGCCGACGCGTTGGCGACGGCCTGTCACGCCGCCGGCTCGATGGGCACGCGGCAGGCGATCATCATCTCGCTGTGCTTCTACGCCTGGGCCTCGCTGCACTACTTCCTGGCGGCGATCGGCATGGTGAAGCACATGAAGTCGACGGCGGGCGGCTAGGCTCTTGCCTTGATCGGAATGAGGGCGTAGCGGGCGGCATGATCCCTCGCTACGCCCGCCCCGAAGCCGTCGCCATCTGGTCTCCCGAGACCCGGTACAAGATCTGGTTCGAGATCGAGGCCCATGCGGCCGACGCCATGGCGGAACTGGGGACCATCCCCAAGGCCGCCGCCCAGGCCATCTGGGCCGGCGGCAAGGACGTCGTCTGGGACGCCGACCGCATCGACGAGATCGAGCGCGTCACCAGGCATGACGTCATCGCCTTTCTGACCCACGTCTCGGAAGTCGTCGGCCCGGAAGCCCGCTTCCTGCACCAGGGCATGACCAGCAGCGACGTGCTGGACACCTGCCTGTCGGTGCAGATGGTCCGGGCCACCGACCTCTTGCTGGAAGATGTCGACCTGGTGCTGGCCGCCCTCAAGCGCCGGGCGTTTGAACACAGGCTGACCCCGACCGTCGGCCGTAGCCACGGCATCCACGCCGAGCCGACGACCTTCGGCCTGAAACTGGCCGGCCACTACGCCGAGTTCCAGCGGGCCAAGGAGCGGCTGGCCATGGCGAAGTTCGAGATCGCCACCTGCGCCATCTCCGGCGCCGTCGGCACCTTCGCCAATGTCGACCCGCGCGTCGAACAGCATGTGGCCGACAAGCTGGGTCTGGTGGTCGAGCCCGTCTCGACCCAGGTCATCCCGCGCGACCGCCACGCTGCCTGGTTCGCGGCCCTGGCCGTTGTCGCCAGCTCGATCGAGCGGCTGGCCATCGAGATTCGCCACCTGCAACGCACAGAAGTCCTGGAGGCCGAAGAGCCCTTCGACCCCGGCCAGAAGGGCAGCTCGGCCATGCCGCACAAGCGCAACCCGATTCTGACCGAGAACCTGACCGGCCTGGCCCGTCTCGTGCGTTCGGCCGTTGTGCCGGCGCTGGAAAACGTCGCCCTCTGGCATGAGCGTGACATCAGCCACTCGTCGGTCGAGCGCGGCATCGCGCCGGACGCCTCGATCCATCTGGACTTCGCCCTGCGCCGCCTCGCCGGCGTGGTTGAGCGCCTGGTGATCTATCCGGAGAACATGCTCAAGAACCTCGACCGCCTGGGCGGACTGGTTCACAGCCAGCGCGTCATGCTGGCCCTGACCCACAAGGACGTCAGCCGCGAGGAGGCCTATGCGGCCGTGCAGTCAAACGCGATGAAGGTCTGGCGTGGCGAAGGCCGGTTCATTGACTTCCTCAAGGCCGACCCGTTCGTCTCGGCCAGCATGACCGACGCCGAGCTCGAAGCCCTGTTCGACAACGGTTACCATTTCAAGCACGTGGACACGATCTTCGCCCGGGTGTTCGGAGAACAGGCCAACGCTTAAGCGCAGCTTCCCGCCGGTCGTCGCGCCGGACACGCGGCTGCTGGTGCTGGGCAGCCTGCCCGGCGAGGCCTCCCTGGCCGCCGGCCGCTACTACGCCCATCCGCAAAATGCCTTCTGGCGGCTGATGGGCGGGGTGATCGGGGCGGACCTCGCCGCCCTGCCCTACGAGGACAGGCTCAACGCTCTTTTGCGCCATCGGGTCGGGCTGTGGGATGTGGTGGGCGAGGCGATCCGGCCGGGCAGCCTGGACACCGCCATTCGCGACGCGACGCACAACGATTTGGCCGCGCTGGTCGAGACCCTGTCGGACCTGCGGATGGTGGCGTTCAATGGCGGCAAGGCGGCGAAGGACGGCCACAGGCTGCTGGCTTCGCACACAAGCCGGCTGACCCTGGTGACGTTGCCGTCTTCAAGCCCGGCCCTCGCGAGCCTGCGGTTCGCGGAAAAGGCGGAGGCCTGGAACGGCCTGAAGGCAGCCCTTTCGGACTAGCCTTCGTTCTTCATCTGGTCGCGGGCCTGGGCCAGCAGCTCGTCCATCTTCATGCGGACCTCGCCTTCGCTGACAGTCACGCCGGAGCCCTTCAGATCGCCGAACACCTTGCGCAGAACGTCGTCGTCGCCCGGCTGTTCGAAGTCAGCCTTGACCACGGCGCGCACGTACTCGGCGACTGACTCCAGGCCCATCAGGCCCGCGGCCCATTCCGCAAGCATGCGGTTGCGGCGGGCGGCGGCCTTGAAGTCCTGCTCGGCGTCGTGCGCGAACTTCTTTTCGAAGCCCTTTTCGCGGTCGTCGAACGTGCTCATGGAAGCTCCAGTGGTCTTTACGGGCGCCCTGATATCCCCTTGTGTGCGCCGCCGCAATGAGATGCATCACCGCGCCCGCTCCGGGTTTGCGCCAGACCCCCCGTTCGGGTAGTTTCAGCCTCGATTTCAGCGACAGCGGCCCTGAGTCGAAATCCCGCGCGCCGGCCTTCCGCCCGCGCGCGATTTTTGTTCTTTCAAGGCCGCCCAGCACCCCCACGGGGAACACCCAGATGACGACCCGTCGCAAGAAGATCTACGAAGGCAAGGCCAAGATCCTCTATGAGGGGCCCGAGCCCGGCACCCTGATCCAGTACTTCAAGGACGACGCCACGGCGTTCAATGCCCAGAAAAAGGCCGTCCTCGAAGGCAAGGGCGTCATCAACAACCGCATCAGCGAATTCGTCATGCTGAAGCTGGGGGCCATCGGCATCCCGACCCACTTCATCAAGCGGCTGAACCTGCGGGAGCAGTTGATCAAGGAAGTCGAGATCGTCCCGCTGGAGGTGATCTGCCGCAACATCGCCGCCGGCAGCCTGGCCACGCGCCTGGGCCTCGAGGAAGGCGTGCTGCTGCCGCGCTCGATCATCGAGTTCTGCCTGAAGGACGACAAGCTGGGCGATCCGCTGGTCGCCGAGGAGCACATCACCGCGTTCAACTGGGCCACCACCCAGGAGATCGACGACATCATGGCCCTGACCCTGCGGATCAACGACTTCCTGTGCGGGCTGTTCGCCGCCGTCGGCATCACCTTGGTCGATTTCAAGATCGAGTTCGGCAGGATCTACGACGGCGAGTTCGCGCGCATCATCCTGGCCGACGAGATCAGCCCGGACAGCTGCCGGCTGTGGGACTCCACGACCAACGAGAAGCTCGACAAGGATCGCTTCCGCCGCGACATGGGCGAGGTCATCGAGAGCTACACCGAAGTCGCCCGCCGCCTGGGCATCATGAAGGAAATGCCGACGGTTATCCGCGGCGGCCTGCACTAGGGTTTCGAGTCTTCCGATGAAAGCTACCGTCCACGTCTTCCTCAAGCCCGGCGTCCTCGACGTGCAGGGCAAGGCCGTCGAGAACGCCCTGCACGGTCTCGGCTGGGCCGCCGTGAAGGACGTCCGCGTCGGTCGCGTGCTGACCTTCGACCTGGCCGGTGCCGACAAGGCCGCCGCCGAGGCCGAGGTGAAGGCCATGTGCGACAAGTTGCTCGCCAACACCGTGATCGAAAGCTACCGGGTGGAGGTCGCCTAGGTGAAAGCCGCCGTGATCGTCTTCCCCGGCTCCAACTGTGACCGGGACTGCAAGGTCGCCATCGAGCGCTCGACGGGGGCCGATGTGGCCATGGTCTGGCACGGCGACAGCGATCTGCCGGACGGGCTGGACCTGATCGTGCTGCCGGGCGGCTTTTCCTACGGCGACTACCTGCGCTGCGGGGCCATGGCGGCCCTGTCGCCGGTGATGCAGGCGGTCAAGGCCGCCGCCACGCGCGGCGTGGCCACCGTCGGCATCTGCAACGGCTTCCAGATCCTCTGCGAAGCCGGAATGCTGCCCGGCGCCCTGCTGCGCAACGAGGGCCTCAAATACGTCTGCAAGCCGGTGGCGCTGGAAGTGACCAACGCCCAGACCCGCTTCACCGCCGCCTACCAGGGCCGGCGTGAGGTGACCATGACGGTCGGCAACGGCGAGGGCAATTTCTTCGCCGACGGCGAGACGCTCGGCCGGCTCGAGGGCGAGGGCCAGGTAGTCTTCCGTTATTGTGAGAACCCCAACGGCTCGGCCCACGCCATCGCCGGCATCGTCAACGCGGCCGGCAACGTGCTGGGCCTGATGCCCCACCCGGACCGGTCCTTCGAGGCCGACCTCGGGTCCGCCGACGGCGCCCTGCTTTTCCAGAGCGCGCTGGCCAGCGCGTAAGTTCAGCCCCCCGGGGAATTCGCTGGTTCCGGTTTTCACGCTCGGCCACGGTGCCGCCGTTCCTCGAGGAGTCGGCAATGGACGTCAGTCAGATCAACTGGGCCGTGGTCGCGCTGGGCGTATCGGCCGTTCTGTTGCTCGTCTGGATGCTGGTGGCGTGGCGCGCGAAGGCGGGAGCGCCGGCGGCGTTCGTCAGCCTGGCCCATCTGCTGGTCGCCGGCCTGCATTCCGCCGCCCCGGTGCGCGGCTATCTTGATCCCGGCTATGTCGGCTACGGCTTCGGCCTCCTGACGGCCGGGAGCGGCCTGGCGGTGACCATCACGGC
>JBKJII010000457.1:0-3582 GCA_046598505.1 Caulobacter sp.
GTCGCGCTTGATCTCGGTCTTGGTGCGCTTGGCGCCGGCCGTGCGGACGATCAGGCCCATGCCTTTGGGCACATCAAGGCTCTGGACGATGGTCTTGAGCTTCTTGCGGTCGGTGACCGTGGTGATCTTGCGGCTGATGCCGCCGCCACGGGCGGTGTTGGGCATCAAGACGCCGTAGCGGCCGGCCAGGGAGAGGTAGGTGGTGAGCGCCGCGCCCTTGTTGCCGCGCTCTTCTTTGACGACCTGGACCAGCATGATCTGCCGGCGGCGGATCACTTCCTGGATCTTGTAGTTGCGCATCAGACGACGGCGACGACGGGCCACCTCTTCGTCCATCACGTCGTCTTCGTCCTCGGACGCCTCTGCGGGGTCCTCGTCGTCGCCATCGGCGGCGGCGGCGGGTGCAGCCGTCCGGCTGCGTGACGACCCACGCGAGGGCTCGTCGTCGTCCTCGGCTTGCGCGCGCATCAGCGCCTCGCGATCCGCCAGAGGGATCTGATAGTAGTCGGGGTGGATTTCGTCGAAGGCCAGGAAGCCGTGACGATTGCCGCCATACTCGATGAACGCCGCCTGGAGGCTGGGTTCAACCCGGGTCACCTTGGCGAGATAGATGTTCCCGCGAAGCTGTTTCTTGGACTGGCTTTCGAAATCGAACTCTTCAACCCGGTTGCCGTCCACGACGACGACACGCGTTTCTTCCGCGTGGGCGGCGTCGATAAGCATTTTCTTGGTCATGTAAAACGTCTCCCCGGCGCGCGGCGGGCGCTAGGCCCGGTCGCCGGCATGATGTGAAGGCGCGCTCCGCATGGCTGTCCAACGCGCCGCAAGCGGCGATGCGAAGGGGCAGGTGCCAGGCCAGGGCGTGTGCGCAGCCCATGAGGAAATTTCCTTGTCGCGCCAGGATCGGCGCGGGGTCAGAGGGTTGCGTCGTTCGCCGCGAGGCGATGGGCCGGACGCACGGCCTTGAAGTATCTCATGCGCGGAGAATCCCCGTCAGTCGCGGGAACCGGCACGCGAAGGGACCTTAGCCTCATCCGCACGCAAAAGGAAAGCGGATCGCCACCTGTGACCGTAGGCAAAGACTTAACCAATTCGATACCCGCGCCGGGCCATGGTGTCCGATCAGTCGCAAAAGCGGTGTGTGGGGCGTAGAATGCGGGCGTTGGCGACCGGTGGATTTCTGGCAGGATGGAGGGGCTTTGCCGTCCTGGCCTGCGTGAGTCTGGCGGTGCTGACCTTTGGCGGCGTCGCGCGCGGCTCGTCCAGCACCGGCCTGCTCAAGGTCCGCATCGGCGGCGACCAGCTCGAAACCCGCATTGTCCTCGACCTCGACCGCTCGGTCACCGGCAAGCTCGTCCAGGACGGCGCCGACGGCAAGGTCGTGGTGGCGCTGCCCCGGCTCGACACGGCCAGCGCCCTGAGCGGCGGCGGACAGGGTCTGGTCCGACGCTGGAACGTCGAGCGCGGCGCGACGGCCCTGAAGCTGAACATCGATCTGGCCCGCGGCGCCGAAGTGCGCCGGCGATTCCTGCTGCCTCCGGGCGACGGGGTGTCCACCTACCGCTATGTCATCGACCTCAAGGCGCTCAATACGGGGCAGGGCTCGCCCATGACCGCCCGCCCGGTCGCGCCACCCCCGCCCCCGATCATGGCGGCTCGCGCCACCGCGCGCGGCGACTTGCGGGTCGTGGTGATCGACGCAGGCCATGGCGGCAAGGATCCGGGCGCGCCCGGCGTCTCGGCGCACGAAAAGGACGTGACCCTGGCCGCCGCCAAGGCGCTCAAGGCGCGGTTGGAGAAGACCGGCCGCTATCGCGTTGTGCTGACCCGCTCGACCGACGCCTACATTCCCCTCGAAAGCCGGGTGCGGATCGCTCGCACCGCCGACGCCGACCTGTTCATTTCGCTGCACGCTGACTCGGGGCCGACCACCGCCATGCGGGGCGCCAGCGTCTACACCCTGTCGGAGCGTGGCGAGAGCCGGGCGACCAGCGTCCTGCGCAAGGACGACTGGCTGATGCCGGCCAGCTTCCCCGGATCCGATCGCACCGTGGGTGAAATCATCCTCGATCTGACCCAGCGCTCGACCCGCAACCGCTCGGCCGACTTCGCCGCGCTGCTGCTGACCCATATCGCCGACGAGACCACCCTGTTGCGCCGCAGCCACCGGGACGGAAATCTGATGGTCCTGCTGGCCCCCGACGTGCCTGCCGTGCTGCTGGAAATGGGCTTCATCAACAACCCGGCCGACGAGCGGCTGCTGACCGATTCCGCCAACCGCAAAAGGCTTATGGACGCCGTGGGCGACGCCGTGGACGGCTGGTTCGCCCGCCAGGTGCGGGTTGCAAGCCGCTAGACGATCTCTCGCGCCGTAACCGTTGGCGCCCGGCGCTAGTCAGGCTACAGCAGGCCCATGCTTGAGAAGGCCCTGCTGCGACTTTGGCCGTTTGAGGAGCCGCCCGAGCGATGGGTGGCCGTCGTCGGCGTGTCCGTGCTCAGCCTGATCGCCGTGGCGGGCTTTACGTTGGCGATCTATGCCGCCTGGCTGTTCCACGACATGCCGGACGCGGGCGACCTGACGGACTACCGCCCGCCCACGGCGACGCGCGTCTATGCCTGGGACGGCACGCTGATCGGCGAATTCTCGCGCGAACGGCGGATTTTCATCCCCTACGACCAGCTGCCGCCCCGTCTTGTGCAGGCCTTCCTGGCCGCCGAGGACCGCAATTTCTTCCAGCACAGCGGCGTGGACGTGCAGGGCCTGTCGCGGGCCATGGTCAAGAACGTGCTCAACGCCATCCAGGGCCGGCGTCTCGAAGGCGGTTCGACGATTACCCAGCAGGTGGCCAAGAACGTTCTGCTGACCAGCGACGCGACCGTCGGCCGCAAGCTGAAGGAAGCGATTCTCGCCCGGCGGCTCGAACAGACCCTGACCAAGGATCGCATCCTCGAACTCTATCTGAACGAAATCTGGCTCGGCTACCGGTCCTACGGGGTCGGCGCGGCGGCCTACAACTACTTCGGCAAGCCGGTGTCCGAGCTGACCCTGGCCGAGTGCGCCTATCTGGCGTCGCTGCCCAAGGGGCCGGACAACTATCACCCGATCCGCCGCAAGGCGAACGCGATCGGCCGTCGTAACTGGGTTCTCGGCCAGATGGCCGAGCTGGGCTGGGTCAGCCATGCGGACGCCCAGGCGGCGATGAAGGAGGACCTCAAGGTCCAGGCCGCGCCGTCGCGGGCCAAGTACAAGGACGCCGACTATTTCGTCGAGGAAGTCCGCCGCCGCGGGCTGGTCACGCTGGGGCCGCGCCTGAGCGAAGGCGGCTACTACATGCGCACCACGCTCGATCCGCGCCTGCAGACGGCGGCCCGCGTGGCGCTGATGGACGGGCTGGAGAACTACGACCGCCGCCACGGCTGGCGCGGGGCCTGGGGCACGACGAACATGGCGGCCGGCTGGCAAAAGGCCGCGCTGAAAAAGACCGCGCCGGCCGAACGTCGCGACTGGCGTGTCGCGGCCGTGATCAGCATCGCCGGCGGCGTGCGCGTCACACCGGCCAAGGACGATGTCGGGCCGGGCGT
>JBKJII010000011.1:0-22402 GCA_046598505.1 Caulobacter sp.
GCGAGGTCCTGGGCCGAGCTGGAGGCCGCCAACCTGATGGCCTTCAAGGCCGCGGCCTCGCACGCGTTGAAGCCCGCCTCGCCGCCCAGGTACTTGGCCGCATTGGCCTCGGCGCCACAGTCGCGGCCGGCGTCGTAGAGGGCCGCGGCCTTGAAGGCCATCAGGTTGGCGGCCTCCAGCTCGGCCCAGGACCTCGCCAGGGGGTGGGCGACGCCCTGGTTCTGGCCGATGGGCCGCCCGAACACGATCCGCTCCTTGGCGTAGCGGGCAGCCTTGGCGAGCGCCGCGCGGCCCAGACCCACGGCCTCGGCGCCGAACAGCACCCGCTCGGGGTTCAGCCCCTCCAGCAGGTAGTAGAAGCCCCGCCCCTCCTCGCCGATCAGGTCGCCGGCCGGGACCTCCAGGTTGTCGATGAAGACGCTGTTGGACTCCACCGCCTTGCGGCCCATCTTCGGGATCACCGTCGCCGAGATCTTGGCGCGGTCGAAGTCGGTGTAGAACAGGCTGAGGCCCTCGGTGGCCTTCTTCACCTGATCCTTGGGCGTGGTGCGGGCGATGATCAGGATCTTGTTGGCCCGCTGGGCCATGGTGGTCCAGATCTTCCGGCCATTGATCAGATAGCCGTTGCCCTTGCGCTCGGCGCGGGTCTCCAGGTTGGCCGTGTCGAGGCCGGAGTTCGGCTCGGTGACCGCGAAGCAGGCCTTGTCCTCGCCGGCGATGATCCGTGGCAGGTGACGCCGCTTCTGGTCGTCCGTGCCGAACTTCACCACCGGCATCAGGCCGAAAATGTTCAGGTGTATGGCGCTGGCCCCGGTGAAGCCTGCCCCCGACTGGGTCACGGTCTGCATGACGTGCGCCGCCTCGGTCAGGCCCAGGCCCGCGCCGCCGTATTCCTCGGGCATGGCCACGCCAAGCCAGCCGCCCTCGGCCATGGCGCGGGCAAAGGTTTCGGGGAACTCGCCCGTCTCATCGGTGCGGCGCCAGTATTCGTCGTCGAAGTCGGCGCAGATGCGGCCCACCGCCTCGCGGATGGCTTCCTGTTCCTCGGTCGGCCAGAAGCTGCTCATGCGTCCTCGCTGGTGTTGTCGAACCGTCGCGGATCGAGCCGCGCGGCATAAGGTCCCGGATCGTCGCCCGCGACATAGGCCGCGACGGTCCGGGCGACAAGCGGGGCCAGCAGCCAGCCGTTGCGACGGGCCCCGACCGTCAGCAGCGTGTCGGTCCGGGCGCTCCAGCCGACCATCGGCAGACCGTCCGGCGTGCCGGCCCGGACGCCGACATCGGCGCGGGCCCGCATGGCGCCAACGCCCGGCCACAGGCGCTCGCCCCGCACAATAAGCGCCGCCGCCTGTTGGGGATCCACGGTCCGGTCGTTCAATCCGGTCTCCATGGTTGCGCCCAACAGCGCGCCGGCCGGATCGGGGCAGAGATAGACGCCATCCGCCCGGAGCACCGGTCCCGCCTCAGGTCCACCGGCAAGCCGAAGGATGTGTCCCTTTATCGGCGTCAGGTGTTGCAGCTCCGGCGCGAGACCCGCGCCCCCGGCGCCGGTGGCGAGCACCGTGAGCCCGACCTCCGTCTCCGCAACGGACCGCGCCTCGAACCGGACTCCGGCCCGGTCGGCGGCCGCATAGAGCCGCGTCATCGTCGCGCCGGCGTCGAGGCGCCAGTCCTCCGGGGTCAGGGGACCGTCGGTCGTGTCCCGCCATTCGGCGCCCAGAACCTCCAGCCGCGCCCGTATGGCGTTAGCCTTGTCGCCACAGTAGACGGCGCCGGACCGGTCGAGGGGCGTGTCGAGGAAGGCGGGCCAGAGGTCCCGGGCAGTCCGCAACAAGTCCAGTTGATCGGCCCCGTGCGGGTCGAGCACGGTCTCGAACACCGGGGCCAGCATGCCGGCGGCCACGCCGGACGCATTGTCGCCGGGTACCGCGGGATCACAGACCGTGACCGTCCGCCCCGACCGCGCCAGGGCGAGCGCGATGCACAGCCCAAGCGCACCTGCGCCCGCCACCGTCACGCTCGCATTCGATCCTGTCGCCATGCGTCCAAACACCGATCCGGACCGACCGCGTCAAGCGCAGAGACGTGCGAATGGCGTCAGGGGCGCCAGACCAGGCCGAAACGGACCGTGCGGGGCGCGTCGAAGCTCTCGATGCCGTCCGCCGTCTGGCCGGTCTCGATCGCTGCGTCGGTGACGTTCTCGACCGCCGCATAGAGGGTCAATACCCGGGTGACCTGCCAGTCCGCGCGCAGGGTCGCAGAGACGCCGGGCGACAGACGACGCAGGTTCAGGTCGTCGTCGAACCGCTCGCTCTCGTAGCGCACCGTCGCATGCGCCCGGACATCGGCTGTCACCTGCCAGCCGGCCTCCGCGCTGGCCGAGCGTTGCGGCGTCTGGGCCGGCCGCAAGCCGGTGAGCTGCGGCGCGATCGTCCCGCCGTCGACTTCCGACTCGGTCCAGGCCGCCGACAGTCGCCAGGACAGGGTGCGACTCACATCATTGGCGAGGTCGACTTCCAGACCCCAGGCATTGATGTCGCCGGCGTTCTGGCGCTGGCGCAACACGCCGCCGGCAGGCATGAAGCCGGCGACCGGGAAGGTCCCCGGGCCAATGCCAATCGTCACGTTGGTCACCGCGCCCTCGAGGCGGTTGGCGAACAGGGTCGCATTCCAGCGCACTGCGCCTTGCCCGCCGATGCCGAATTCGAGGCCGTAGAGTTTCTCGGGCGCGAGGCCGGCGTTAGCCTCGGTCACGTCGTTGCCGACCCGGAACGGCCGGTGCAATTCGTTGAGCGTTGGCGGCCGGAAGCCGGCATAGGCGGCCATCCGCAGGTAGCCGGTCCCGGTATCGCGGCGCGCTGCGGCCCGGGCGGTCGGCTGCCAGCCGTCCTGGTCGGGCGGCGTCAGCGCCAGCGTGGAAAGGCCAGTGGAGAGACTGCGCTCGTCTCTCTTGCCGTCGAAGCTGGCCCAGCGATCGAGCCGAACGCCGCCGGTCAGCAGCCAGTCGCCCGACTGCCGCCAGGTCTCGCCATAGAGGCCTGCGACATACTGCGACCCGCCGGCCACGCGGCCGCGCGTGAAGGCCCCGCCGATGAAGCGGAAGTTTTCGCGGGTCTCGCCATCGGCGTAGCGCAGATCGGCGCCGACCTCCCAGCCGCCGTCCGGCGTGGCGTGGCGCAGGGCCGCATTGACCCCGGCGCCGAGGGCCGGCGTGCCGAACTGTTCATTGGCCGGCGTGGTAAAGGCCCGCCCGGCGCCGACCGCGACGGCGCTGTTCTCGAGATCAGAGCGCCGGACCCAGGCCTGCAGTCGCCAGTCATTGCCAATGCCCGGCGAGGCGCCCGTGACGGTCGCCGATGCCGACACGCCGGTAGATCGCGAAGCGGCGCCGGCCAGGCCGCTCTCGCGCGTTTCGCGGTAGCCCGCGAGGCGCAAGGCCAGATGACCGCCGCTCACCTCCGGCGCGTATCGAAGGGAAAGGCTGGAGGCATCGTAGGCCAGCGGCTGGTCGGCGGCGCCGGCGTCCTTGCGCACCGGGACCCAGCCATCGGTGCGCTGCGCCGACGCCACGGCCAGAAGGTCGCCGGCGGCCACGGCGACCTGCGCTCCGGCTTCATTCCGTTCCCCGCCCCAGACGTCGTAGTCGCCATGCGGCGAGACGCGTGTGCGCTCCGCCAGCTGGATCGTTCCGGTCAGGGCGCCGGCGCCGTAGGGCCCGGCCCCCGCGCCACGCACGATCAGAGCGCTTTCGATGTCGGCTGGTGGCAAGCCGGACCAGAGCACCCAGCCGCCGAACGGGTCGCCTTGCGGCACGCCGTCGAGCGTGACCAGCGCCCTTCCTGCGCCCGAGCCGGCGATGGCCCGGACGGTGATCCCCTGGGTGGTGGGATTGGCCGCGGCGCTGGAGGTCCGGCGGAACAGCTGGACGCCGGGCACGAGCGTCAGCGCTTCGTCGACCCGTGGCGCAGTGGCGATCGCCTCCGCCCCCACCGTCACCACCGAGAAGGCGGCGTCGGTCGGAGCCGGAGGAAGGCGGGCCGCCTCAACAACGACGGTGTCAACGACAGGCGGCAGATCCGCGACGATCATTCGACCGTCTACTTCCCGGCCGCCGCGCCAGCCCTGGCCTTCTGGGCATGGGCCAGGGACAGCACATACAGCCGCACTTCCTCGGCTTTGGCGGGGGTCAGGAAGCGGCTGAAGGAGACCATGCCGTTGGCCTCGCGGTCGCCGTCGATCACCACGCCCTTCCAGGCCGCCGCCTCAGTCATCACTGGCGAGTAGCGCAGGTCGGGGATCGAGAAGTCCGACACGGCGCTGGAGCCGTGGCAGACGCCGCAGTAGTTGGCGAAGGTCAGCTTTCCGGCCGCGATCTGTACCGGCGTGCCCGTCAGCGGCGGCAGGTCCGGCATGGCCCTGGTCGAGACCGGACGGGCCGGCAGTGCGCCCTTGCCGCCGATCTTGAACACCAGCACCCGGCGTGGCCCTTCGGAGCGCGGGTCGGCCCCGGCGCCGATGGTCAGGGCGAAGCCGCCGCCCCAGCCGGCCATGACGGCAATGTATTGCTCGCCGTCGATCTCGTAGGTCATCGGCGGGGCGACGATTCCGGTCTGGGCGTCGAACGACCAGACCTTCTTGCCGGTGGCCGCGTCATAGGCCGCCAGCTCGCCTGTCGCCGAGCCCTGGAAGACCAGCCCGCCGCCCGTGGCCAGCAGGCCGCCGTTCCATGGCCCGCTGTGCGGCACGCTCCATCGCTCGGTCTGGGTGATCGGATCCCAGGCGATCAGCCGGCCCTTGAGGCTGGCGCGGACGGCCTTGATCGCCGCCGCGTCGTCCGGCATGCCGGCGATCAGGCTGTCGACGCCGATATTCCAGACGCCCGGCTGGTAGCGGAAATTGGCGTTGGCGCCGCCCGGCTGCATGTAGGGGAACGGAATCTCCTGGGCCGGGATGTAGACCAGATTGGTCCTGGGGCTGTAGGCCATCGGCTGCCAGTTGTGGCCGCCCAGCGGTCCCGGCATGGCCAGCGACGGGCCGGAGCCGTAGCGGGCGTTCGGCGTCTCTACCGGCCGACCGGTGGCCGGATCGACTCCCGTCGCCCAGCTGATCGGCACATAGTTGTTGGCCGAGATCAACTTTCCGTTGGTCCGGTCGATGACATAGAAAAAGCCGTTCTTGGGCGCCTGCATCAGCGCCTTCACCGGCTTACCCTTGATGGTCAGGTCGGCGAGGATGATGTGCTGGGTGGCGGTGTAGTCCCAGCTCTCGCCCGGCGTCGTCTGGTAGTGCCAGACGTACTGACCGGTGTCGGGCTTGAGCGCCACGACCGAGGACAGGAACAGGTTATCGCCGCCGCCCGGCGAGCGGATGTCGCGGTTCCAGGGAGAACCGTTGCCGACGCCGATGTAGAGCAGGTCCAGGTCGGGGTCGTAGGCCATCGAGTCCCAGACCGTGCCGCCGCCGCCGACCTTCCAGAACTCGCCATTCCAGGTCGGGCGGGCGATCTTCATGGCGTCGTCGGAGGCCGCGCCGTCCGTCGCCTGCTCGCCGGGCACGGTGTAGAAGCGCCAGACCAGCTTGCCGCTCTTCGCGTCATAGGCCGACAGATAGCCACGCACGCCGAGCTCGGCGCCGCCGTTGCCGATCATCACCTTGCCCTTGATCACGCGCGGGGCGCCGGTGATCGTGTAGGGCTTGGTCTGGTCGACGGTGACGACGGACCAGGACAGCTTGCCGGTCTTCGCATCCAGCGAGATCAGGCGACCGTCGAGCGCGCCGAAGTAGACATGGCCCTCCCACAGGGCGACGCCGCGGTTCACGCTGTCGCAACAGGCCTTCACGCCCGTCTTGCGCGGCACCTGCGGGTCGTATTCCCAGATCAGCTTGCCGGTCTTGGCGTCAAAGGCCCGGACGATCGACCAGGACGAGGTGGTGTACATCACCCCGTCGGCCACCAGCGGAGTCGCCTCGACGCCGCGGTTCTCCGGCAGGTCAAAACTCCAGGCCAGACCGAGTTGCCCGGCGTTCGAGACGTTGACCTTGTCGAGCGGGCTGAAGCGCTGTTCGCCGTAAGTCCGGCCGTGGGTGACCCATTCGGCGGGGTTGCCGTCTGCGGCGGCGATGCGCACGCCATCGATGTCGGCCGTCTTCTGCCCGCAGCCGGCGAGCAAGGCCACCGCCGCCAACGTCACGGCCAATGCGCTGATGCGTTTCATCTTCCCGAGCTCCCGGTCAGGCCACGTCTGACGCGCGGCGTTGCCGAGAGTATGCGGACGCTCCGCTGCGTCAGGCAAGCCGTCGGCGCAAGGCGTTCAGCATCGGCTGCTCAAGCCAGCGCCAGCAGGCCAGGCCGGATGCGATCGCGACGATCATCGCCAGGGGAATGAAGATCGGCGGGTTCCAGGCGCCGATGGTGATGGCCAGGGCCCCGACGGTCAGGGTGTGGATCAGGTAGATCGAATAGGAGGCGTCGCCGAGCGTCTTCAGGCCGGGGATCGCCGGCCAGCCGCCATCCGCCTCGATGCTGACAGCCCCGGCCACCAACATGACCGCCGGCGCGCCCCAGACCATCGGCCGCCACAGGTCCCAGTCCATGTTGATCAGCTGGATCATCGTGAACAGCCCGAGCCCGGCGCCGACCAGCAGCCAGCCGAGCGACCGGTCGGGCAGCAGCGTCGTCTGGGCCATGCGCGCCAGCCAGACTCCAGCCAGAAACTCGAGGAACAGGGGGTTGAGCAGCATCTGATAGGCCGGCGGCCAGGCGAACCCCGCGAATGCCATTACGATCAGCGCCAGCGTCAGGGCGAACATCCGTCGCGCCTCCGGCAGCCACAGGAGGGCGGCGAAGACCAGGTAGAACACAGCCTCATAGTTCAGGGTCCAGCCGGGGGCCAGGAGCGGGAACGGATAGCCCGCCGGGTTCATGTGCTGGACGAACGCCATCGACAGCAGCAGGTGCCCCGGCGTGACCGCCAGATCCGGAAACCGCGCCGGGACCAGCAGAACGCCCGCCGCCAGCGCCAGGGTGATCACCCAGTAGAGCGGCGCGACGCGGATCAGCCGCCGTTTGAGGAACTCCAGCGGGCGGCCGGCCCCTCCAGCCGTCGAGGTCCACATGACGAAGCCGCTGATGACGAAGAACAGATCGACGCCGGCCTGGCCGGTGGCAAAGTTGATCTGCGACCATTGGCAGGCATGGAACAGCACCACCGACAGCGCCGCCAGGCCGCGCAGATGCTGGATGGAGAGCCAGTTCGGCGACTTGGCCCCTCCACCCCGCTTCGCACGCTCCCCCTCCCCAATTGGGTGAGGATCCGGGTTCAGCCCAGCGCCGGGGTGCGCCCCCACCGGGGGAGCTGTCGGCCCGGAGGGACGACTGAGGGGGCCGTTGGGCATGCTCAGCGACATCCCGGCGGCATGGCGGCGATCCAGCGGCGCAGCAGCGCCAGGCCCTCGTCATGGACCAGCGTCCGGCCCAGCTCCGGCATCATCGCGCCGGGGTCCGTCGAGCCGGTGCGGAAGATCAGGATCGACTCCTCCGGCCTGCCCGGCTCGATGTCGCGCATGAACCCGCCGGTTCCCTGCCCCGCCGCGACGGGCGGTTTGCAGAGGCCGAGCGACTCTCCGGCCGGCGAGCCGTGATCGAGATAGAGGCCGGACGTATCGGCCGGGCCCTTGGGGCTGTGACAATGGCCGCAGTTGATGTCGAGCCAGGCGCGGGCGCGGGCGTCCAGTGGCGCCGTCTCATCCCGCCAGTCGGGGGTCCGCACGCGGCCTGCCCCAGGTGGCAGGCCTTTCAGGTAACCGACCAGCACAAGGCGATCGAGCTGGTTGAACCGTGCCCCGGCGAGGGTCAAATCGCGGTCCAGATGGCGGGACTTCAGGCCGATCGGCAACAGGGCCTTCGCCGCATGGTCCGTCGCATGGCACCCGGCGCACTGGTTCACGTTAGGGACCTGATAGACGAAGCGATCACTGTGCCCGGGGCGGGTCAGGGTCATGGGGATCGACGCGCCCGTGCGCTTGAGCCGGGCTTCGGTCTGGGCCTCGTTCCAGACATAGGGAAAGGCGGCCCAGCCTGACGCTCTCCTGACCAGAATGCGCGTCTCGACCAGTCGAATCCGGTCGAGGTCCAGCCCTTCGCCGGTTTCGCTGAGCCGCAGCCCGTCGCCGGGGGTCACCGACCCGTCGGAACTCTTCGGATAGAAGAAAGTCTTGGTCACCACCGTGCCGACCGGGAAGTCGAAGGCGGCGTCCGGCGTCCAGTTTGCCGGCTGGCCTTTCGGCATCCACACCGTGCGGAGTTTGCCGGCGTAGTCGGTGAACAGCGGCGTGTTCAGTTCATACGGCTGAACGCCTTGCGCCAACGCCAGCCTGGCGCCCTGCACACCGACCATGCCCCAGTCGCTGAGCCGGTCGGGGGCGCCGTCGGCGATGAAGCGCGGCGCCAGCGGTCGGGGCGAACAGGAGGCCAGCGCGAGCCCGATCAGGAGGACGACGAAGCGTTTCACGACTTGCCGGGGGCAGGCACCTTGCGCTCGGCCGGGATCGGACCGGCGGCGGCCACGCTGATCGCCGGCAACGGCGCCAGGCGGCAGCGCATCGACGCCCCGGCCAGCGCCGGTGACTTGTACTTGTGTGGCGCGTCGCCGTTGAGGGTCTGGGCCGCGCCGTTGTCGACGCAGATGGCCAGCGCCGGGTCGACCTTGCCACCCTTGAACTTCTTCACGTCGACATAGCCGTCCCACAGCACGTCCGGCAGACGACCGGTCACGCCGAACAGCGCCACCCGCAGCGCCTGAAGGTCCAGACCGTCGGGCTTGCTGCCGCCCGGCGTGAAGCGGTTGTCGTGGATGAAGATGGCCTCCGGCCAGGGGTCGAAGTTCGGCGCCACGCCCTTGCTGGTCATGTAGCCGGTCGCGAAATAACTGGAGATGATCACATTGGAGGTGTTGTTGCCGCCAATGTCGTTGTCGAAGATTTCGACCTGGTCGTTGGAATTGATCACCACGCCCGAGCCGGCCGGCACCGATGCCACGGCCGAGCCCTTGCGGCCGAAGTTGCCGGTGTTGTTGCCCTCGACGCGGTTGCGGAAGATGCGCGTGGCAAAGCCCGAGACCTTCAGGTTGGGCATGTTGAACACCAGGATGCCACCGGTGTTGTTGGTCGCCAGGTTGTCATAGACATCGGCGTTCTGGGTGTTCTCGATCTCGATTCCGGCGACGTTGAACTCGGCCCGGTTACGGCGGACGACGACATTGTTCGACTGGCCGACATAGATGCCGGCGTCCGAGGCGCCGATGGCCACGCTGTCCTCGATGAGCAGGTTGCGCGTCTGCACCGGATAGATGCCGTAGGCGCCATTGGAGGTCTTCGGCCCGCCCGTCCATTCGGTTCGAACCCGGCGGATGATGATGTTCTCGCCTTCATTGACCTTCAAGGCGTCGCCCTTGGCGTCCTCGATGGCCAGATCCTCGATGGTGAAGTTCGAGGCATTGACCAGCAGCCCCTCGGCCCCGGCCGTCTGGCCCTTGAAGGTCAGGATGGTCTTGTCCATCCCGGCGCCCCTGATGGTCACGCCGTCGACCTCGAGGCTCAGGCCCCGGTCGATGGCGTAGGTTCCGGCGGGAATGGTGATTACGTCGCCGGCCTTGGCGTCGATCAGCTGCTGGATCAGGGTTTCCTGGTAGGTGGTGTTGGGCTTGGCCGCCGAGCCGCCGCCTGCGCCGCATCCGCCCAGGACGAGCGCTCCCGCAATCGCCAGTCCAAGAATTGCGCCCCGCCCCATGGGTCTTCTCCCGCCTGATTGTCGGAACTCTCAAGGCCCCGATCCGGCGCGGACGGTGGCATGAGGTGGGGGTGTGGGGCAACGGTTCGGGGACATGCACTTCAGTGCGTGTCCCTGGCCGCTTCGAAGCTGATGGGGACAGGCACGCAAGTGCATGTCCCCGTCCGGTGCAAGTGACACCCCAGGCCGTGCCCAGTCAGGTCTTGAAGGGCGCGGCTCGTGGGCGCCGCGCGGCGCGATGGTACCGCCTCTCAGGCTTGAACTGAGGACCTCCGGTTCCACAAACCGGCGCTCTAACCAACTGAGCTAAGGCGGCGCGCTTTCGCGAAGGGAGGGGTTTAGTCGCACCGGGCCTTGCGATCAAGAGCGCCGCTTGCGCCAAATCGCCGTCGTCGCCACCCTGCCCGCATGACCACGATCACAACCCGCACCATCGAGGCCAACGGCCTGTCCTTCGTCATCGATGAGGCGGGCGAAGGGGACAACGTCGCCCTGTTCCTGCACGGCTTTCCCGAGAGCAAATACTCCTGGCGCTATCAGCTCCCCCTGCTGGCGAAGCTGGGATGGCGCGCCGTGGCCGTGGACCAGCGGGGCTACGGCGACTCGAGCCGGCCGAAAGGTGTCAAAGCCTACGACATTGAGCACCTGACCGACGATGTCGCGGCCATCTATGACGCCCTGGGCGCCAAACGCCGGCTGCTGATCGCCCACGACTGGGGGGCAATCGTCGCCTGGACCTTCGCGATGCGAAAGCTGCGCGACATCGAGGGCCTGGTGATCATGAACGTGCCGCACCCGGCGGTATTCCAGGCCAACATCATCGCCAACCCGGCCCAACGGAAGAAGTCCTGGTATGTATTCTTCTTCCAGATCCCGTGGCTGCCGGAATGGGTGCTCACGGCGAACGGCGCCCGGGCCATCGGCAAGGCGTTCAGCGACATGGCGGTCGACAAGAGCCGCTTCACGCCGGCGGATCTTGATCACTATCGTCGCAACGCCCTGAAGCCCGGCGCCGCAACCGCGATGGTCAACTGGTATCGGGCCGGCGCCCGCAACGGGATGAAGGCCTACGGCCCGGGCGTCGCGCCGGTCATCGAGGTTCCGACCCTGATGATCTGGGGTGAGGAAGACACAGCGCTGGGGCTGGAACTGACCGAGGGCTATGAGCCCTATGTGACGGACTTCACGCTTCAGCGTCTGCCCGGCGTGTCGCACTGGGTGCAGCAGGAAGCGCCGGAGGCGGTGAATGCGCGGCTCGAAACCTGGCTGAAAGCGAAGGGGCTTTAGCCAGGTTCTCGTCATCGTCGGACGTGTTCCGACGATGACGAAAGGGAAGTCGGCCAGCCTCTGTCCCCCATAGCAAAACGCCCCGGAGGTTTCCCTCCGGGGCGTTCGCCGATTGTGATGGTCGCGTCTACTGCGGCGGATTGAACTGCAGCGGAATAGTGACCGAAGCGCCGTCGACCGGAGCACCGTCACGCGTCTGCGGACGCATCTTGAACAGACGCGACAGCTTGATCGCCGCGTCGCCGAACCCGAAGTCAGACGGATCTTCCGAAACGACCGAGCAGGCTTCCAGCGTACCGTTGGCCTTGACCCGGCAGTTGATAACCACGCGACCTGACTTTTCGAGGCGACTGGCGCGGTCCGGATAGAACCGGGCCATGTCGTCGCCGCCGGGCTTGCGGGCCCAGTCAGGCTTGGTGATCACCGACGGCCTGGGCGGCGTCGGCGGAGACGGCGGCGCAATCACCGGCGGTTCCGTGGTTTCGACGCGTTTGGGCGTCGGCGGAACCGGCAGCGTGACCGTCGGCGCCGGGGCGTCGACCATCGGAGCCGGCGGACGGGCCTGCACCGGAGGCGGTGGCGTAGGCTTGTCCGTAGGCGGTGGCGGCGGCGGGGGTGGCGGCGGCGGGGGCGGCGGCTTGATCAGCTCGGTGTCGAGCTTCTCGTCCTCGAACGCCTTCTGTGCGATCTCGAACCGCGACTTGGCGACCCAGAAGATCAGGCCCGCGTTTAGCGCCAGCGCAAGCGCCAGGCCAACGAGGAAGCCGCCACCGTTCTTCGGCGCCGGAGCGTCGAAGGGGTTGTGGACGCGATGCGGCGGGGCGTTTTCATGCTCTGCCATGCGTCACCTACCACCAGCCGGAAGGCTGTCGTCCTGGCCGATAAGAGCCACGCTGTAGAAGCCATTGTCTTGCAGCGTGTTCATCAACTGCATGAAATCGCCGTACCGGACCTCCTTGTCGCCGCGGATAAAGATCCGCGCCTTCGCCTGGTTCCGCACGGGAATCTGCTTCCGAAGCTCATCGCCAATTGTGGCCAAATCCGTCGGGTTATCTCCGAGGAAATAGTTCCCGCCCGGCGTGATCGAAATGTAAATCGGCGTTGGCGGGTTCGGTCGAGGCTTGGCCACCGCAGTGGGCAGCTTTACCTCGATCGAGACCGATGCCAGCGGCGCCGCAACCATGAAGATGATCAGGAGGACCAGCATGACGTCCACGAAGGGCGTCACATTGATTTCGCTGTTCTGCTCTACCTGGTACCTGCCACCGCCGCCGGAGCCCGAGAGTTTGGCGGCCATCTGTGCTTAAGCCCCTTTATCGAGCTGCCGCGAGATGTTGTTCATCAGCTCGGCGTTGAAACCATCCGACCGCACGCCAAACGACGAGATCCGCGTCTGGAAGTAGTTGTAGAAGATAACGGCGGGGATAGCGGCGAACAGACCGATACCAGTGGCGAGCAGGGCCTCGGCGATGCCGGGGGCCACGACGGCCAGGTTGGTCGTGTTCGATTCAGCGATACCGATGAACGAGTTCATGATCCCGTAAACGGTGCCGAACAGACCGATAAACGGACCGGACGAACCCACCGAAGCGAGGAACTGCATGCCACTCGACAGACGCTTGGACAGCGACGACTGAACGGCGGACACGGCGGTCTGAGCGCGCATGATCGTGGTGTCGCGGTGAGCGCCCGTGATGGCCAGACCGGCCTGACGGGACAGCTCGATTTCGGAAGCCGCCGCGGCGGCCATGTCGGCCAGCGGGTTGCCTTCGAATTCGTCCGACAGGGAGATACGGCCCATGTCAGCGACAGTCTTCGCGCCGCGGAAAGCTTCGACGAAGCGGTCCGACTTGCGGTTCAGCGAACCGAACTCAAGCAGCTTGGTAACCAGCAGGGTCCAGGAGAAGACCGAAGCCAGCAGCAGGCCGAGCATCACCACCTTCACGACCGCCTTGGCGTCCATGAACATGGTGACGGGCGTGATGTGCGATTCCTTCTTGGGAGCCGGCGCAGCTTCCGGCGCGGGGGCCGGGGGAGGAGCGTCAGCGGCGGGAGCCGCGGCGTCAGCAGCCGGAGCAGCGGCCGCGGCGGGATCGGCAGCCGGAGCGGCCGCATCCTGCGCGAACGCGGGAGCGCTCATCATCAACGCCGCGGCGCCGAGGATAGCGATGAGGGGGGTCATTCGTTTGTTGTCGAGCATCTTTCGCCAGTTCCTGGTTGGTCTAGCTAGTTTGGACCGAGGGTCGTCGCGCGAAGCGTCTCCACCCTACTCTGAAAACATTTCCGGCTTTGGAGCCTTGCAGCCCTAACGCCGGAAAACCGCTGTCGCTGCACCGACCCGTAACGCGTGCCGGGAACATTCGTTCTCCAGCGTGGCGTTGCGAAGGCGCAAGACGGCCCGAAGAACCAAAGTCCGTCAGGTCGTTCGACCAAGTTAGACTTGGCGCAGGGACCCTTTGGCAACCCCCATTCGCATCGTCAAGTCCGTTTGCGGGGGGATTTCATTCCCCAATTTCAAGGGGACGATCATTTTTTTTGCACTGCACAATCTGAATATCGGGAAAGTTCGGGAGTTTTTCTCCTGACTGGAGAAAATGGATGCTGCGCCGCAACATCGCTGGCCGAACGTGGGTCTTTTTTGAGAACTTCTCGCACGACGCGAATGCATGCATGGCCACGGCACGCCAGAGCGGAATCGCGGCGCCGGGACATAAAAATTCGCGGCGCTTCCGTCGAGGGGGCTTCTAGTCGGACACGTCCCGGCGAGAAAGATCAAAAAAGTGAAACCGTTTGTTTTGCGGACTTCGGACGGCGCAGCTTGCGGCGGCGGCCAATTCGGGCAGGCTGGCGGTCTCGACCGTCCGGAGATCGTCAGCCATGCCCTTCCCCGCCCAACGGGTCGGCCTGGACCTGACGCCGCATGCCGCAAGCCCGTCGGTGCGCGACATTCTCGCCTATGCGGCGGGCCTGGGCGCCTCGGAGCCGGCCTTCCTTGACGATGCGCGGCCAGGCGGAGCCCTGGCGCTGCCGTTCCAGTGCGTGTCGCTGGAATGGCCCGTGATCCTTTCGCTTCGCGAAGCTCTGGCGGACAGCCTCCCGCCGGCGGAAGCGCAGCGGGCGGTCCACGCGGTCCAGGATTCGGAATTCCATCAGCCGATCCGGCCCGGATGCGCGCTGGTCACCGAGGGCCGGCTCGTGTCGGCCCGCCGGATTCGCGCCGGCGTGTTGAGCCTTGTCCGGCTCACAACCCGCGACGCCCTCAGCGGCGAGCCCGTGGTCACCAGCTGGTCCAGCTCCATCTATCGCGACGTCGCGCTGGAGGGCGAGGAGCACGAGATCGAGGCGGCGCCGGCCCTGCCCGTCGATCTATCCGCACCGCCGCTGATCAGCGCCGAAACGACCATCATCCCGATCCCCCGTGAGATGCCGCACGTCTATTCGGAGTGCGCGAACATCTGGAACCCGATTCACACGGAACGGGCGGTGGCGATCGCCGCCGGGCTGCCTGACATTATCCTGCACGGCACCGCCACCTGGGCGTTGGCAGGCCTCACCATCCTGCGTCGATACGGCGGCAGCGACCTGTCCCGCATGACACGGCTGTCAGGCCGGTTCTCCGGCATGGTGATTCCCGGCGAACCAATCACCGTCCGCCACGCGCCGGCCGGGCAGCCGGGCGTGATCCGGTTCGAGGTGCTGGCCGCCGACGGCCAGGTCGCCGTGAGTCAGGGCGTGGCGCTGATCGCCGACGCCTGAATGGACCAATCATTGAGGGGTAGGGAATGGTGCCCGGGGGCGGATTCGAACCACCGACACGCGGATTTTCAATCCGCTGCTCTACCAACTGAGCTACCCGGGCCTTGCCTGAAAGGCCTCCCGCCGTCGCGGGAGCCGCGTCTATAAAAGAGGGCCCGCGGCAAGTCCAGCGGCCTTTCAGGCCCGCGGCAAACTAGTGCTCGCCGCCCTCGTCGCCTTCGGATTCGTCATCGGTCGCCACCACCGGGATGGCGTAGGCGCCGGTCAGCCATTTCTGCAGGTCGATGTCGGCGCAGCGCTTCGAGCAGAACGGGCGATAGGTGGGATCCATCGGCTTGTCACAGCGCGCGCATTTGCGAACCGGATCGGTCATGCCCCTGCGACCTCCAGCCGGTCGACGGGCCAGCCGGCTTGCGCCTTGATGGTGAAGCGGCCGCCGAGCTTGTCGGTGACGCCGGCGCGGAGCGGTTCGAAAGCGGTGAGCACCGCGGGCGCGCAGCCGGCGATGAGACGGCCACCAGGATCAGCCCGGCCTTCCCGCTCCAGCCGGCGCGCCAGGCGCAGCGCGACCGTCAGTGGCGTCAGGGCGCCTGTTCCGTCGGTCAGCAGGTCCAGCACCGGCCGGCGGCGGCGGGGGACCGTCAGCGTCAGGGTGCCGAAGCGACTGATCTGGTCGATGGCCACGCCGGGATTGTCGGGCCCGAACGCCGCGCGCGCCGCGCCGAGCAGCGCCTTGCCGTCATGGCCCCGCCCAACGAAGTCGAACACCACCAGCCCGCCCAGGCCCTTGAGCCGCAACAGTCGCGCCGCAGCGCCGATGGCGGTCAGGTTGGCCAGACGCGCCGCGCGCTTGGTGTCGCTGCCCGGGCGTCCGCCCAGGTCGACGTCGATCGACACCAGGGCCCGGGTCGGCTCGATGGCCATGGACCCGCCGCCCGGCAGGGGATGAATCGTATCGAGCGCCTCGGCCTCGGCGGCGTCGGCGGCTTCGCGGGCGCCGAAGCCCTCGACGACCTTGCCGCCCTTGGCGAGGTCATGGATCTCGGCCTCGACGTCAGGAGCGGCCTGCAGAAGGCGAGGCTCGCCCTCGGCCGGGCCGATCAGTCGAACCGTCGCCAGCTTGTCCTGGCGGGCTTCCGTGCGAATTTCGATCTCAACAGATGCGCCCCGCACTGGCGGCAGCTCATCCGTGCGAAGGGAATAGAGCGCCTCGACACCCCCCGGCAGGTCGAGGAAGGCCACGCCGATGGCCTTTTCCACTGACCGCACGCGCGCGACATTGCGGGCGCCCAGCTGCAGGACAGGCACGTCGCCGTCGCGCTGGATCAGCAGCCGTTCGGGCCGCCCCTCCAGCGTGACCACACCGCGGGTCTCGCCCACGCCGCGGTCGAGGAAGAATTGCCGGCCGCTCACGCACGCCACCCGAGGCCGGTCAGCAGGCTGACGGCTTCGTAAAGCGGCAGCCCGACGACGGACGTGTAGGAGCCCTGGATCTCGGTCACGAAGGCCCCTGCCCGCTGGTGAATCTTGTAGCCCCCTGCCGCGTCGCGCCAGTCGCCGGAAGCGATGAAGGCCTCGGCCTCCTGGACGCTGAGCCGCTTGAAGCGGACACGGGTCTCGACGATCCGCTCCGCTGACCTGCCGTCCGGCGCCCGCACGACCATACCGGTGAGCACCTTGTGGGCCCGACCAGACAGCAGCGCGAGCATGGTCCGCGCTTCGGCCTCGCTCTCAGGCTTGTTGAGCACGCGGTGACCGACAGCGACCAGCGTGTCCGCGCCGAGAACAAAGGCGTCGGGATTCCGTGCGGCGACGACAGCCGTCTTCTCCTGCGCCAGACGCAGAGCGAGACGGCGCGGTGTCTCGTCGCGTCCCGGCGTTTCGTCGATGTCGGCAGGATCAACGCGGTCAGGCTCTATGCCGACCTGTCGGAGCAGCTCTAGCCGTCTGGGGCTGGCGCTGGCCAGAACCAGAGGGCCGTTGGTCATGCTCACTTGAAGCGGTAGGTAATGCGCCCCTTGGTCAGGTCGTAGGGCGTCATTTCGACCAGCACCTTGTCGCCGGCCAGCACGCGGATGCGGTTCTTGCGCATCTTGCCCGCGGTGTGGGCGATAATCTCGTGATCGTTTTCCAGTTTCACGCGGAACGTGGCGTTCGGCAGCAGTTCGCTGACGGTGCCGGGAAACTCCAGAAGTTCTTCTTTAGCCATAGGCCTCTCGAAAGGATCAAATAAGAAAAACGGCCCGCGCCCAACTCGATTCGGGTCGCGAGCCGAGGCTCCAAGATTTCAGTATAGCGCGCCTACCCCCCGAACGTCGATGCTTTGCCGAAACGTTCACGGATGCGGCGCGCCAGCTCGTCGCGGACCTGGCGATAGGCCTCCAGCCGCTGCTCGCGCGTGCCGTCTGTCAGGGTCGGGTCATGGGTTGGCCAGTACTCGATGTCGACCGCCCTGCCCCGCGCCAGCTCAACCGCCCGGTGTTGGGCCTCCGGGGTCAGCGAGATGACCAGGTCGAAAGACTCGTCCTCCAGATCGTCGAAGACCTTGGGCCGAAACCCCTCGAGGTCGCCGCCCAGCTCGTCAATCACCGCAGCGGCGAAAGGATCGACCGCCTTGCTGTCGGGATCACGGCGCAGGCCGACGCTGTCGACAAAGACCCGCGAGCCGTGGGCCATCTTCATCAGCGCCTCGGCCATCGGCGATCGGACGAGGTTGAAATTACAGGCAAACAGCACAGCCCCGGGAAGCGCGATCACCGCGCGTCAGCCCCGCCAATGCAGGGCGCAGATCAGGGTGAACAGCCGTCGGGCCGTGTCCAGATCGGTCTTCACCTTGCCCTCGAGCCGCGCCTGCAGAAGCGTCGAGCCTTCGTTGTGCAGCCCGCGACGGCCCATATCCAGCGCCTCGATCTGGGCCGGGGTCGAGTTGCGGATGGCCTGATAGTAGCTGGCGCAGATCATGAAGTAGTCGCGGATCACGCCCTTGAACGGCGACAGCGACAGCAGATGGATCTGGTCGAAATCGGGGCCGGTGATGTGCAGCGCCAACCGGTTCTCGGCGAGCGCGATCTTCAGGTCGTATGGCCCTGATGCCGCGCCGTCGGGCTGGAAGTAGTTGTCTTCCAGCAGGTCGAAGATGGCGATCTGCCGCTCCTGCTCCTGATCACGCGAGACCGCGCCGAGGGAGTCCTCGTCGAGA
The DNA here is from genome assembly GCA_046598505.1 of Caulobacter sp. Lineage (GTDB taxonomy): Bacteria > Pseudomonadota > Alphaproteobacteria > Caulobacterales > Caulobacteraceae > Caulobacter. The sequence goes on from JBKJII010000011.1 coordinate 18,030, forward strand.
TCGATCGCCTGCAGGCGGTGAAGGGCGCGGTCGTCGGTCATGGGCCTCGGTGCGGGTTCGAGACGACCTTTAGTGCAAGCCCACCCTGTTCGTCATCCTGAGGAGCGGCGGAAAGCCGCGTCTCGAAGGACGCCGGGCTATTTTTGCAGCCGCAGCGCCGCCGAAAGGGCGTGCGCGGGCAGACCTTCGGCCTCGGCCAGGGCGACCGTGTGCGGCCCGAGGCGCGCGAAAGCCGCCGCGTCGCACTTCACGATCGAGGTGCGCTTGAGGAAGTCATAGACCGACAGGCCGGACTGGAACCGCGCGGCGCGGCTGGTCGGCAACACGTGGTTGGAGCCGGCGACGTAGTCCCCGATGGCTTCCGGCGTGTAGCGGCCGAGGAAGATCGCGCCGGCGTGGCGGACGCGATTCGCCAGCGCCTCCGGGTCGGCGGTGCAGAACTCGACATGCTCCGGCGCGATCAGGTCGACCAGGGCCGGGCTCCCGCCCAGCGGCGCAATAATCACTGCACCGTGGTCTCGCCAGGACTCGGCGGCGTCCTTGCCCGTCGCCAGCGTCGCCAGACCGCGCTCGACGGCGGCCTCAACGGCGGCGGCGAAGGCCTCATCGTCGGTGATCAGGATCGACTGGGCGGCCGGGTCGTGCTCGGCCTGGGACAGCAGGTCAGCGGCGATCCAGTCGGGATTGTTGTCAGCGTCGGCGACCACGACGATCTCGGACGGACCGGCCAGGGCGTCGATGCCGACCACGCCGTACAGGCGGCGCTTGGCGGCGGTGACCCAGGCGTTACCGGGGCCGACGATCTTGTCCACCGGAGCGATGGGACCCGCGCCGTAGGCCAGGGCGGCGACCGCCTGGGCCCCGCCGATGCGCCAGATCTCGGTGACTCCCGCTTCCCTGGCGGCGGCCAGCACGGCCGGCTGCAACTTGCCGGGCGGGGTGACCATGGCGATGCGGTCGACGCCCGCGACAGCGGCCGGCACGCAGTTCATCAGGACGGTCGAGGGATAGGCCGCGCGTCCCCCGGGCACATAGACGCCGACGGCCTCAAGCGCCGTCCAGCGCCAGCCGAGTTCAACGCCGGCGTCATCGGTCCAGCGCTGGTCGGCCGGTCGCTGGCGGGTATGGTAGTCGCGAATCCGGGCGGCGGCGAAGGCGATGGCCTCGCGGACGGCAGGGTCGCAAGCGGCGGCGCCGGCCTCGATCTCCTCGGCGGTGACCCGGACAGTCTCTTCGGTCAGATCAACCCGGTCGAACTTGCGCGTGTAATCGAGCACGGCCTTGAGGCCGTCCGCTTTCACGGCCGCCAGGATCTCGGCGGCCGCAGCGTCGACGTCGGCGGGCGAGCCTCGCCGCTCATTCAGGAAGGCCCTGAACGCGGAGTCGAACCCGGCATCGGTGAAAAGGAAGCGGCGCATGGCCGCTAGATGCGTGCTGGCGCGCGGAACGCAAGTGTTTTCGGTTGAGCGAATTAACTTATGCGTGTATTTATATCGGATGCGCGCAAGATTGAGTCTTGTAGAACGGAAGCGACGATGGCGGGAGCGGATGAAACTCCTGACGGCCAACATGACCACCTATGGCTACGCATTCGCCGGCTCAGCGTTCATTGATCCGGTTCTCGACACGCATGGCCTCGGGCCAGTCAATCTGATCCTGATGGCGAGCGGCCTCGCCCTGCATTGCACAGCAGGCTATCTTGTTCCCGAAGGAGAAAAGCCATGAGCATTTCAGAAGGCGCACTCTTGCTCGCGGTGATCGTGCTGGTTTTCGGCGGCGGCTACGGCCTGTTCCTGAAATACCAGATCGAACACGACACTGGCGAAGACGAGGGCGACCTCAAGGTCCCGCCGGCCGAGTAGGCCTCAGTCCGCGTGCGTAGGCGTCCGGGGCGTCGGCCAGGGCGTCGAGACGTCGGCCAGCACGACCTCGATACATTCCACCTCGGCCCGCAGGTCGCCGCCGCCGGCGAAGGTGAACACCACCGCGCCGCCTGGAGCCTCGCCCGGGTCAAAACTCACAGCCAGCAGTTCGACAACCGCGCCCCGTGCTTCCCGCCGCAGCTTGCGACTCTTTACGCCCAGCACGCCGGCGAGTTGCAGGCCGGTCCGCACGCGCTCCTGGCTGCGCGCATCGCCTTCCCAGCGATAGCGATTGAGCGCCAGGGTCAGCCGGCGCGCCTTGGGCTCGAACGCGATGTCGCCGATCTTCGCCACTGCGTCCTGCAGGGCGGCGGAGATCACGGCGAGGTCATCGGCGTCCTGGGCGAGCAGACGAAGCGGCGCGGGCGAGGCCATGTTCAGTCCTCGATCTCCGGGCCCGGCTCGCCCTTGATACGGCGCACGTTGGCGCCGCAGGCGCCCAGCTTCTCTTCCAGGCGCTCGAAGCCGCGATCCAGATGATAGACGCGGCCAACGGTGGTTTCGCCCTGGGCCACGAGGCCGGCGATAACCAGACCGACCGAGGCGCGCAGGTCGGTGGCCATGACCTGGGCGCCTTCCAGCTTCTCGACGCCGCGCACGCGGGCCTCGACGCCCGACACGGTGATGTCGGCGCCCAGCCGGATCAACTCCGGCACGTGCATCATGCGGTTCTCGAAGATGCGCTCGCTGATGACGCTCTCGCCGTCGGCCAGCGTCATCAGGGCCATGAACTGCGCCTGCAGGTCCGTGGGGAAGCCCGGATAGACGCCGGTCTCGACATTGACCGCCTTCAGCCGCGCGCCGTTGCGGCGGATGATGACGCCGTCATTGGTGCGCTCGACGCCCGCGCCGGCCTCCTCGATCTTGGCCAGCAGCGCCTCGATCAAGTCGGCGCGCGTGTTGGTCAAGCGGACCTCGCCGCCCGCCATGGCCGCGGCCACAGCATAGGTGCCGGCCTCAATCCGGTCGGTAATCACGGCGTGGTTCGTACCCGACAGCCTGGTGACGCCGGTGATGGTGATGGTCGCGGTCCCAGCGCCTTCGACCCTGGCGCCCATCTTGTTCAGGCACTCGGCCAGATCGACGATCTCGGGCTCGCAGGCCGCCGTCTTCAGAACCGTAACGCCCCTGGCCAGAACGGCCGCCAGCATGGCGTGCTCGGTGGCGCCGACGGAGACGAACGGAAACTCGATCTCGGCGCCTTTCAGACCGCGTGGCGCGGCGGCGTAGACATAGCCCTCGTGCAGTTCGATCTTGGCCCCGAGCGCTTCCAGCGCCTGGAGGTGCAGGTCGACCGGCCGGCCGCCGATGGCGCAACCGCCGGGCAGCGAGACCTTGGCCTGACCGGTGCGGGCGATCAGCGGGCCCAGCACGTTGAAGCTGGCCCGCATCTGACGCACCAGGTCATAGGGCGCGAACGACGACACGATTTCCGGCGTATGCAGGATCGTTTCGGAGCCGGACTCGCCTTCCCGCTCGTCAACCATCGTGCCCAGCCGGGTCAGCAGGGTGCCGAGGAAGCGCGTGTCCGCCAGACGCGGCATGTTGGTCAGGTGCAGAGGCTCTTCGGTGAGCAGACTGGCCGCCATCAACTTGATGGCGGAATTCTTGGCGCCGCTGATCGGAATGTTTCCGTGCAGCCGCGCGCCGCCGACGATGGCGATACGGTCCATTCAGGCCCCTCGAAACGCAGGAGCGATCTGCTCCGGCGGCGTCACATGTGAGGGCCGGGTTCTAGCGGGCGCAAGCCCCGGCGCAAGAGTCACTTATGCTTGATGCGCGGCCTCGCCGGGACGGCGGAACAATGTCGCGGGGACATAGGCGCCGCCTCCGACGAACTCCAGTCCCAGTTTTTCGGTCGCCAGCTCCAGTTCGAGGTGCGCCATGAATAGGGCATGCTCGATGGCCTGCATCGGATCTACGCCGAAAAAAGCCCGGCCGTGCTCAGCCCTGTGACCAGGATCGAGGCCGACGATCCGCATGGCGCAGGCCCAGTCGTGGCTGTCCTCGAGCGGGAAGGCCTCCGAGATCTCGACTGTGACATCGAAGGGCTCTCCCTCTGGCGGCCGGGTGGCGCGCAAATGACGGATCGCCTTGTAGGGTTGCGGCGCGCGGCGGGCGGTGGCGGCGATATGGTTCATTCAGCGGCCGGCGACTTGGCGCCATCGCGCGGCGCGGCCTTTCTGCGCCTCAGGTTGGCACGCAGGGCCTGAGCCAGCTTTGCCTCCCGTTCGGCATTCCCGGGCGGCGGCGGTTGCGGTGGTTTGTTCATCCTCAAAGGAGCGCCACGCACATAGGGTCACGTCAAGCCGGATTAGCTCTTCCCATGCCGCCCGGCTTTCGCTATCAGGCGCGCCTCGTCTTTCGCCGCCGTAGCTCAGTGGTAGAGCGCATCCTTGGTAAGGCTGAGGTCGTGGGTTCGATTCCCCCCGGCGGCACCATCCCTGAACC
>JBKJII010000150.1:0-12645 GCA_046598505.1 Caulobacter sp.
CATGACGGCGGCGGTCGCCGGCGGCGGCAGCGGCGCAGGTTCGGGAAGCGTGGGCGTTGGCGGATCCGGCGGTCTCGGCGGCGACGCCGGTCCGGTTCTTGTCAGCAGCGACGGAAACATTCTTACGACCGGCAACCGGTCCTCCGGGGTCTTCGCCCAGGCCGTTGGCGGCGGCGGCGGGGCCGGTGGATGGACGGGCGCCCTGGCGGCGGCCGGAGGCGGCGGCGCCGGCGCCGTTGGCGTGACAATCGGCGGGTCCGCCGGTGACGGCGGCGCGGGCGGCAAGGTCACGGTCAGTAGCAAGGGCACGATCGACACGCACGGCGTGGACGCTGCAGGCGTCTTCGCCCAGAGCGTCGGCGGCGGCGGCGGTACGGGCGGGATGGCGGTTTCGGCGACCCTCGGCGGGGCCAAGTCGACGAATGTCTCGATAGCGCTGGGCGGTGACGGGGGCGTGGGCAACGCGTCGGGCAATGTCTCGGTGACCTCGACCAACCGTATCGAGACCCGCGGCATGAACGCCATCGGCGTCTTCGCCCAGAGCACGGGCGGCGGCGGCGGGTCCGGCGGAGCGGCCGGCGCGCTGGCCATTTCGGGCGGGGAGTCGACCAACCTGTCGGCCAATCTCGGCGGCACGGGCGGCGTCGGCGCGGCCGGTGGCGATGTGACCGTCGTCAACAGCGGCATCATCACTACCACGGGCGAGCTGGCCTACGGCATCTTCGCTGAAAGCATCGGCGGCGGCGGCGGCCACGGCGGCATGGCCGGCATCGACGAAAATCAGTGGTCTGACTATCTCGCCGGTGGGGCGGGCACTCTGAGTTTCGGGTCCAAGAGCAACAACATCAGCATCGCACTCGGTGGCGACGGCGGCCTGGCTGCGGACGGCGGCGACGTTCATGTCACCAACTCCGGCGCGATGCAGACCACCGGCGCCCAGGCCAGCGTGATCTTTGCCCAGAGCGTCGGCGGCGGCGGCGGCGACGCCGGCGTGGCGACGGCGGCCTCGGGCTCGGTCGGCGCCGGCAAGAACGGCGACTATGCCCTGGCCATGGGCGGCACGGGTGGCGTGGCCGGCAACGCCGGCAACGTGACCGTCAACAATTCCGGCCTGCTGCGCTCACTCGGTGACGCCGCAGCCGGCATTACGGCCCAGTCCGTCGGCGGCGGCGGCGGCTCGGGCGGCGACGCCCGCGGCTACTCCATGGCCTTCAGCCAGAAGAAGGACGACGATTCCGCCACCTCGGTGAATGTCTCGATCGGCGGCAATGGCGGGGCGGCAGGCGACGGCGGCATGGTCACCGTCGGCAACACCGGCCAGATCGTCACCGACGGCGCGTTCAGCTTCGGCGTGTTCGCCCAGAGCGTCGGCGGCGGCGGCGGCTTCGGCGGGCGTGTGTCGATCCAGGGTTCGGAGATCATCACCTTCCTTGACCTCGCCAACAAGGGCGACGCCAAGGGCGGTCAGGTCGCCATCGGCGGCGACGGGGCCGGCGGGGGCAACGGCGGGACGGTCCTGGTGACCAACGGCGGCCTGATTCAAACAGCGGGCGTCGGCGCGCACGGCGTGTTCGCCCAGAGCGTCGGCGGCGGCGGCGGTGACGGCGGCTCCGGCATCGCCGGCGATCTGAGCGTCGGCGGCAAGGGCGGCGTGGCCGGCGACGGCGGCGCGGTCACGGTCAGCAACACCGGGACGATCACAACCTTCGGCGACATCGCCCGGGGCATCTTCGCCCAGTCGGTTGGCGGCGGCGGCGGCAATGGCGGCGCCACCGACTACGACGGCGATGCGACCTATTCCTACCACCAGGGCCTCAGCGACACCCTGACCGTGGTCAACAACGTCCTGGCCGCCAAGGACCTGGTCGAGTCGTTCAAGGAGCCCGACTGGGGCATCGGCATCGGCGGCATGGGCGGCGCGGCCGGCAATGGCGGGCGCGTGACCGTCACCAACAACGGGGCGATCCGCACCTGGGGCGACTCGTCCCATGGGATCTTCGCGCAGTCGGTCGGCGGCGGCGGCGGCACGGGCGGCGAAGGCACGATCACCACGGTCGGCCAGATCGTCTTTTCCGGCGCCGGCGGCAGCGCCGGGGACGGCGGCGACGTGACCGTCACCAACATCGGCCTGATCCAGACCGCCGGCTTTGGCGCCTACGGCATCTTCGCCCAGTCGGTCGGCGGCGGCGGCGGCGTGGCCGGGGACACATCGCTGGGTATCGCCAGCTGGGGCGACCTCAGCGTGTTCGGCGGCGAGGACTACTCCGACTACGGATCGTTCAAGATCAACCCGCTGGACGAAACCACGGGCGCCGGCGGCAATGTGACTGTGGTCAACACCGGCAACATCATCCTGCTCGGTGACGGTTCGGTCGGCATCTTCGCCCAGTCGGTGGGCGGCGGCGGCGGGATCTTCGGCAGTGGCATCGGCCTGTCGTTCGTCGGCTCGACCGGCGGCCACGGCGACTCCGGAGTCGTGACCGTCACCCAGACCGGAAACGTGATCACCACCGGCAAGAATGGCGTCGGCGCCTTCTTCCAAAGCCACGCGGGATCGGACGCCGGCGATGCGGCCAAAAATATCATCGCCACGATCAACGGCGACGTGCGCGGCGGCGCGGTCTACGGCAAGGGCCTGCTGGTCGACGGCGGCGCCACCAACACCATCAACCTGCTCGGCGTGGTCTCCTCGATCTCGAATGCGGCGATCGTCAGCACGTTCGGCGACGACACGATCAACAGCCGCAAGGGCGTGATCGGCAACGTCGACCTGGGCCTGGGCGCCAACGCCTTCAACAACACCTCGACCTCGACATTCCAGACGCTCGACTTCGTCAAGCTGAACGGCGGCCTGCTGACCAACGACGGAGTCCTGACCCCAGGCGGCCTGGGTCTGGTCCAGACCACGCGGGTCGAGGGCGGCCTGCAGCAGTCGGCGGGCGCGACCTTCCTGACCGACCTGGACCTGCATCGCACGGGCCTCAGCGGCGAGATCGACCATCTCAACGTCACCGGCGCGGCGACGGTGAAGGGGACCTTCGTTCTCAACATTCTCAACGCCGGCTACGTCCTGCCCGGCGACCATACGGCGATCATCATCAACTCCGGCGGCGCGATGACCGCTTCCGACCTGATCCTGACGGCCCCGGTCTCTGCGGTGGCCGGCTTCTCGCTACGCACTGACGCGCACGACGTGAAGCTGAACTACGTGGTCGACTTCTCGCCAGCAGGGTTCAACGCCAATCGCGCGGCCGTCGGCGACTACATCAACGCCATCCAGACGGCGGGATCCTCGAGCGGATTTGCGCCGATCGCTGCCCTGCTGTTCTTCGAACCGTCACCGGCAGCCCTGGCCGGCTACTACGACAGCTTCAGTCCGGAGGCCTACGGCGATCAGGCCGCCGCGACCAGCTACGCGTCCGACCGGTTCGCGGACTCCATGATGAGCTGCCCCGCTGCGCCGGGTCAGCCCTACGGATCGGACACCGGCTGCTTCTGGACGCGCATCAGCACGCGCGGGCTGACGCTGGACGCGACCAGCCAGGACCAGGCCTATCGCGAACGCGCCACCGGCCTGTCGCTGGGAATGGAGGTCGCTCCGGGCGAAGGCTGGCGTCTCGGCGCCGCCGCCTCCGCAGAAGATGTGGCGACCGGCCTCGGCCGCTATGTCAGCGGCAAGGGCGACCGCTATCAGGGCGGGATCATCGTCAAGCGCATCGCCGGGCCGTTTACCTTCGCCCTCGCCGGCGCCTACGGCGCCGGCGACATTGATACGCACCGCTACATCACCCTGCCGGCCGGCGGGCTGCGTGAGGCCAAGGCGACGCAAAGTGTGACCTTCCAGGCGATTACCGCGCGCGCCTCATGGCGGTTCGGAGACGACAGCCTCTACCTGCGGCCCATGGTCGAAGTCAGTCAGATGACCGTCTCGACCGACGGCGTCACCGAGACCGGCGCGGGCGCCCTGAACCTCGTCGTTCCCGGACAGTCGACCGATTCCACGCGGGTCAGTTTCAAGGTCGAGCTCGGTGGCGAGATCGAAAGGGGCGAAACGTCAGCGCGGCCCTATGCCCGTATCGGCGTTTCGAGCCTGGCCTCTGGCGCGGAAACGGCGTTGACGGCGGGCTTCCAGTCGGCGCCGGGCGGGGTCAATCCGTTCGATGTGCGGAGCCGGCTCGACAAGACGACCCTGGACACCGAGTTGGGGATCACCGCCGTCGGGGAGCGCGGCAGCGCCCGGCTGGGCTGGTCGGGCCAGTTCGGCGACCGGGTGTCCAACCAGACCTTCGCGGTGAAGCTCACCCTGTCGTTCTAGGCTCCAGGGTCTGCACGGCCATCGGCTTCGAAGCGCCGCGATGGGCCGGCGCTGAAGCTGCGTTCGGGACCTCCGGCGAACGCTTTCCGGTCACAGCACCCGCGAAAAGCGCGACTGCGCACCGCTGCGTCGGTCGAAGACCCGGGCGACCGAACGCAGCCAGGGCTGTCCGAGCGGGGTGAGTGTCACCGCACCCCCCGACAGATCGACCAGGCCGTCGGCGGCCATGGCCTGGAGCGCGGTCCGTTCCCGCGCGAGTTCGGCGATATCGCGATCATGGCTGAGGCAGACAGCTTCGAGATCCACCGCGCGGCGGCACATCAGGGTCTCGATGATGTCGCCGCGGAAACGGTCCTCGTCCGTCAGGCTGACACCCCGAACGACCGGCAGCCGGCCTTCCTGCAGCCGCCGACGCCAACCCAGCTCTGTCGCGTCGTTCTGATAGTAGCCTTGTGGCAGGTTGCTGATCGAAGAGGCGCCGATGCCGATCAGGGTCATATGCGGATCGGCGGTGTAGCCCTGGAAGTTGCGACGCAGGACGCCCGCCTTGAGGGCGACGGCCAGCGGATCGTCCGGCAAGGCGAAGTGGTCCAGGCCGATGCGGACATAGCCCTCGCCTGTCAGCTTCTCCGCGGCGGCCTCGCTTTGGTCCAGCCGTTCAATCGGGCCGGGGAGTTCGCTCTGATCGATCAGCTTCTGGTGCGGTTTGGCCCAGGGCACATGGGCATAGCCGAACAGCGCCAGCCGCTCGGGCCGAAGCGTCAGCACCTGGTCGAGTGTGGTGAGCACGTCCTGGGTCCGCTGAAGGGGCAGGCCGTACATGAGGTCAAGGTTGATCGACTTGATACCCGCCTCGCGCAGCCAGCCGGCCGCGCGCTCGACGACCTCGAAGGATTCAAGCCGGTTCACGGCCTTCTGGACATGCGGAGCAAGGTCCTGAACGCCGATGCTGGCGCGGCTCAGGCCGTGGAAGACGGCGGCGGTGACCCACTCGCGGGTCAGGACCGAGGGGTCCAGTTCGGCGGCGATCTCGGCGCCGGGCGAAACCTTGAACACGTGACGCACGGCCCGGAACAGACTTCCCAGATCCTCGCGGGACAGCATGTTCGGCGTGCCCCCGCCCAGGTGGATCGCGCCGACACGCGGGTGGCCCGGCAGGGCTTTCTCCAGCAGGGCCAGTTCCTCGCCGAGGAAGGCGACGTAATCGGTGATCAGTTGGGTATTGCGAACCGCGCGGGTGTTGCAGCCGCAATACCAGCAAAGGCGCCGGCAGAACGGGATGTGGACGTAGAGCGACAGCCGCTCTTCAAGCGACACCTCGCCCAGCCAACGGCCGGCGACGTCTTCATCGACTGCGTTCGAGAACTCCACGGCCGTCGGATAGCTGGTGTAGCGCGGGACGTTGCCGTCGTAGCGCTCAAGCAGGGTCTGGCGCTGGTCTGCAAATGACGGTGAAGCAGATTTCGGCGGCATCTCGGCGCTCCAGACAGGTGGCCACAAACTGCCCTGCCGGGGGTTTCACGCCCTGATCTGCATCAAAGCTGACGATCTGGTCCGTCGTCCAGGTGATCATCGAGAATCCGGGCCGCGTCGCCTTTTGGATCCTCGTACTGGCCCGAGCGGATCGTCCACCAGAAGGCGGCAAGGCCGGTCAGGGCGAGCAACAGGGAGAAGGGCGCCAGCAGCAGCACGATGGTCATCGACGGCCTCCCGCCAGATTCATGCGCAGTGCGTTCAGCGTGACCACCAGCGACGAGCCCGACATGGCCACCGCCGCGACCAACGGATTGACCAGACCGAACATCGCCGCCGGCGCCGCCACGACGTTGTAGAGGGCGGAAAAGGCGAAGTTCTCCAGCGCCCTGCGCCGGGCTGCCTTCGCGACGCCCAGGCTGAAGGGAACGGCATCCAGCCCGCCGCCGGAGAACACCAGGTCGGCTGCGTTCTGGCTGGCGTCCACCGCCGTGCCCGGGGCCATTGAGGCGTGAGCGCGGGCAAGGGCGGCGGCGTCGTTGAGACCGTCGCCGACCATCAGCACCTTGCGGCCCTCGGCCTTCAACCGGTCCAGCCGGGCGACCTTGTCGAACGGAGTCAGCCCGGCGCTCCAATGCTCGATGCCGACGCCGCTCGCGGCGCGCAGGACGGGACCGGCGACATCGCCCGACAGGACCTCCACCGTCAGCCCCATGGCCTTGAGCCGCGCGACGGTCGCCGCCGCGTCCGGACGCAGGCGATCTTCGAAGGTGAACCGCACCCGGGTGTCGCCGTCGAAGCCGAACCACAACTCCGTCTCGTCGGCGCTGCAGGTGCTGACGCCGAGAAAGGCTGCGCGGCCGAGGCGGGCCCGGCGGCCGTCGATCACTCCCTCGACACCCATGCCCGCGACTTCATTGACTTCGGTCGCCGTCTCGCCGCCGCCGGCGACCTCGGCGAGCGCCCGAGCCAGCGGATGCCGTGACCCCCGGGCCAGCGGCGCGGCCATGGCCACCACCTGGGGCGGCGCGTCGAACAGCATCGGCCGGCCTTCGGTGAGGACGCCGGTCTTGTCGAACACCACGTGATCAATCTCCGCCAGCCGCTCCAGCGCAGCGCCGGTCTTGACCAGCACGCCCTTCCGGAAAAGCCGGCCGGAGGCGACGATCTGAACCGCGGGCACGGCCAGACCGAGGGCGCAGGGACAGGTGACGATCAGCACCGCCGCCGCGCGCAACAAGGCTTCACGCGGGCCGAGGCCCAAAGCCCAGCCTCCGGCGAAGGTCAGGGCCGCCAGGGTGTGTACAACCGGCACGTAGAGCGCTGCTGCCTTGTCGGCCAGCTGGACGTAGTTGGACCGGCTCTGCGCGCCGGCCTCCATCAGCCGGGCGATGGCGGCGATGGCGGAATCCTCCGACCGGGCCAGAACCCGCAGGACCAGCCGTCCGGACAGATTCAGGGCGCCGGCGCTGACCACCGACCCGGGCCCGATGGTCGCGCTGGCCGTCTCCCCGGTGATCAGGGCGTTGTCGAGTTCCGACGCGCCCGACTCGACCAGCGCGTTGACCGGGATCCGGTCGCCCGGCGCCACGACCAGCGCGTCGCCAACCTCGACCTCGCCGACCGGGATCGCCCGCTCAAGCCCACCGGCGTCGAGCCGGGTCGCCACCGGCGCCTGCAACGCCAGCAAATCGCGCGCCGCGCTCCGCGCCCTGGCCCGCAGCTTGTGATCGAGGTAGCGGCCGATCAGCAGCAGGAACAACAGGGTCACCGCGGCGTCAAAATAAGCATGCGGCCCGTTCTGAAGGATCTCGGAAAAGCTGACGATCAGGGTCAGCAGGACGCCGATCGAGATCGGCACATCCATGTTCGCCCGCCCCTTGCGCAGGGAGGCCCAGGCCGACCGGAAGAAAGGCATGCCGGCAAACAGGGCGCAGGGCGTCGCGACGGCGGCGGCGAACCAGTACATCAGCTGCCGCGTCGAGGGGTCCAGTTCCTGGCCGAAGAAGCCGGCCCAGACCGGCACCGTGAACATCATCGCGTTGCCGGCGCCGAAGCCCGCGACGCCGAGCGCGAGGGCCAGCATGCGACCCTCCTTGTCGTGCGCAGCTTCGGCCTTGCCGGGATCGAAGGGGGTCGCCGGATAGCCTTCCTTTTCAAGGGCGTCGACGATCCGGCCCGGATCGCCGTCGCGAGCCAGGAACCGGACAGCAAGCTTGCCGGTGGTCAGGTTGAACCGGGCGGCGGCCACGCCGGGGACGGCGCCGGCGACCCGCTCGATCCTGGCCATGCAGGCCGCGCAACGGGCGCCGGTGACAAGCAGCTCGACCCGGCCGTGATCCTCATCGTCTGCCGTGACGAACGCCGACAGGTCGCGGTGGTTCAGGGCGATGGTCACGGCCGGACCAGCCGGCGATCAGCCTCGAACACAGACCCGCCCGAACCCTTCGCGATGACGTGCAGGTCCCAGGCGCCGTCCAGCGACGAGGTGTCAGCGCGATAGACGCCCGATCCGTCGGCCGTGAACCGCAGCGCCCGCTGGCCCTTGACCGTCGCCGGTCGAACCAGCACCCCGGTGACGCTCAGGCCGGCGACCGGCTTGCCTGTCCGGTCAGCAACGCGGACGACGACCAGGTCAGCCTCTTCGTCGATGGTCGCCTTCCAGCCGAGGGCGGCTTCGCGCCGCCGCTGCGCCAGCGTGTTGTTGTACATGATGCCGGCTTCGTAGGGATCGTGGATCGCTTCGCCCGAAAAGGTCCGGTAGGCCGCCACCGCGAAGCTGACATCGACCGCGATGATGATCCCGAAGAACACGACAAATCCGGCAAGGACGTGCCAGCCCTTGATCGTGAACCCGGCAGGTGTGGTCAATTGAGTCATCGCGCGTTCGCCTCGCCTGAGAGGAATACGGTACGTACTTCGTCGGACCCCGACTTTGATCTGATCGAGAACGTCACCGGCATGTTCGGCCCGGTCAGCGACCCGGCCGGCGCGTTGACGAACACCCGGACCGCCCGGACCTCATCGGGCTCGACCTGGACCACCAGGTCCTTCCCGGAAGCCGCTTTGCCCGGAGTCTTGAGCACGACGCCCGGCACACCCTGGAAATCGATTTCGAAGGCTTCCCGCTGGAAGCCGCGATTGGTGATCTTGAGCGTGTAGGCGTTGCGGATTGATCCGTCGTGCAGACGGATAAAGGTCGGGTTGCGGTCCCGCAGCACATGCAGATCGACCGGCGACCGCTGGAGGAAGCCCCAGACCATGACCGCACTGACCAGGGTCAGCGCCACGGCGTAGTAGATCGTGCGGGCGCGGATCGGCTTGTAGACGACCTTGCGCTGTTCAACCCGGCTGATCACCGCATGGTCGGTGTCATAGGCGATCAGCCCCGTGGGCCGACCCATCTTGACCATGATCTCGTCGCAGGCGTCGACGCACAGGCCGCAGTTGATGCACTCCAGTTGCGACCCGTCGCGGATATCGATGCCCGTGGGGCAGACGACGACACACTGGTTGCAGTCGACGCAGTCGCCGCGCCCTTCCCAGGACTGGTTCTTCTTGTGCGGGCCTCGCGGTTCACCCCGGTCCTTCAGATAGGTCACCTGCAACGAATGCTCGTCGAGCATGGCGCCCTGGATGCGTGGCCAGGGGCACATATAGGTGCAGACCTGCTCGCGCATCATCCCGGCCAAGGCGTAGGTGGTCGCCGTCAGGATCGCGCAGGAGATATAGGCCGTCAGCGGGGCCGACCCGACCCAGAAGGTCCGGATCAGCGTCGGCGCGTCGTGGAAATAGAAGATCCAGGCGCCACCAGTGCCGAACGCGATGCCCAGCCAGACCGCGTGTTTGCCTGTCTTGCGCCAGAGCTTGTTGAACGACATCGGCGAGGCGTCGAGCTTCATCCGCGCGTTGCGGTCGCCCTCGAACAGGCGCTCGACGGCGATGAACAGGTCGGTCCAGACCGTCTGAGGGCAGGTGTAGCCACACCAAAGGCGACCAAACAGCGCCGTGACCAGGAACAGCGCCAGCGCGCCCATCACCAGCAGGCCGGTGATGAAATAGACCTCCTGCGGCCAGAGCTGAATGAAGAAGAAGTAGAACCGCCGGCCGGTAAAATCGACCAGCACCGCCTGGTCCGGCAATGCGCCCGGTCGGGCCCAGCGGATCCAGGGGACGATGTAGTAGACCGCCAGCGTGGCGATCAGCATCGCCCACTTGATGGTCCGCCACTTGCCGTGGACCAGCTTGGGGTAGATCGGGACGCGCTTCCTGTAGAGACCGCCGCCCTGATCCGCCTTGCGACGGGCCAGAGCGGCGGCACTGACCGGACCCGGGCTTTTAGCCGCGCTGGGGGGCGGGGTCCGGTCAATGATGACGGTCATTACTGTACTACTGACCTGAGTTGGCGTGGACGTAGACGGCGAGCGCCTTGATGGTTTCAGGGCTGAAGCGGTGGCCCCAGGCCGGCATGACGCCGCCTTGGCCGTTGGTGATCTGGCTCGAGATCGCGTCACGATCAGATCCATAGAGCCAGTCGCCATCGGTCAGATCGGGCGCGCCGACGGTCGGCATACCCTTGCCGGCGGGACCGTGACAGGCGACGCAGTTCTCGGCGAACACCGGCGTAGCGCGCGCCACGGCCGCCGCGCCAGCCTTGCGGCCCGACAACGCCACCACATACTCGGTCATGTCGGCGACCTGGGCCGGCTGGAGCATGCCGTCGCGACCGAAGGCCGGCATCTGGGACACCCGCGCCTGCGGGTGTCCCGAGCGGATGCCGTAGGTGAGGGTCTGCTGGATGTCTTCCAGCGTGCCGCCCCACAGCCAGACGTCGTCGCGCAGGTTGGGATAGCCCTTGCCGCCGCCGCCGCCCGCGCCGTGGCAGGTGGCGCAGTTGTCACCGAAGATCGAGCCGCCGACCTGCAGGGCGTAGGCCTGTAGCTTGGGATCGCTCTCGATCCGAGTCAGCGAGGCTGTCTTCAGCTGCGCCGCGCCGGCGCCGCGCAGGGTCGCCAGATCATTCAGCGACCGGGCCACCTCGCGCCGGTCGGACTGGCCGAGGAGACCATGCGTGTAGTCGTTCAGACCGGGCCAGGCGGGCATCGCGATCCAGTAGGCGACCGAGAAGGCGATGGAGGCGTAGAACACCCACAGCCACCAGCGCGGCAGCGGGTTGTCCAGTTCGCGGATGCCGTCCCACTCGTGACCGGTCGTCTCGACGCCGCTGTGTTCGTCTGTTTCGCGGACAGGGTCGGTCATTGATCGTCATCCTCGAGCGGCAGGTTTGCGGCGCGGACGAAGCCTTCCCGGTTCTTCGGCCAGAAGGCGTAGGCGCAGCCGGCAAGGAAGATCAGCCCGAAGTAGACCAACCCTCCCTGTTGGGCGAAGCGCGCGGCGATTTCGTAGGTCATGCCCCGCGTTCCCTAGCGTTGGTTGGCAGGCGCGTCGGCCTGGTAGGTGCGGAAATCGACGAGGGTGCCGAGCATCTGCAGGTAGGCGATCAGCGCATCCATCTCGGTCAGGCGGTCCGGATTGCCGTCGAAGTCACGGTTGACGACGTTGGCGCCATAGCGTTGCCGCAGCCCCGGCGCGTCAGACGAGAACGGATCCGCCTGGGCCTGCAGATCGACCAGGGTCTTGTCGATCTCCTCCTGGGTGTAGGGTACGCCCACGGCGGTCATCGCCCGGACCCTGGCCTGCAGATCCCGCGTCCGCAGGTCCTTGGTGGCGAGGAAGGCGTAGGGCGGCATCACCGATTCCGGGACCACCGACCGCGGGTTGAACAGGTGGTCACGGTGCCAGCTGTCGGAATACTTCCCGCCCACGCGCGCCAGGTCCGGCCCGGTACGCTTGGAGCCCCACTGGAAGGGGTGGTCGTACATGCTCTCGGCCGCGAGGCTGTAGTGGCCGTAGCGTTCAACCTCATCCCGCAACGGGCGGATCATCTGCGAGTGGCAGGTGTAGCAGCCCTCGCGGATGTAGATGTCGCGGCCCGCCAGCTCGAGCGGGGTATAGGGCCGGATCCCGTCGACCTTCTCGATGGTGTTCTTGATCCAGAACAGCGGGGCGATTTCGACCAGACCGCCGATCGAGACCACGATGACGATGCCGATGATCAGGAGCAGCGAGTGCCGCTCGAACTTGCCGTGATGTTTCCACAGGTTCATGGCGCGGTCCTCAGGCGGCTGCCGGGAGCGGCGCGGAGAGCGCGTCGCTGGGTTCGACGGACGGCAGCCTGACCGTGCGCCACAGATTGTAGATCATGATGAGGGTGCCCGAGAGGAACATCAGGCCACCAAGCGTGCGGATGATGTTCTCGACATGCTTGGCCGAGACCGTCTCGATAAAGCTCCACGCCAGGAAGCCCTGCGGGGTGTATTCCCGCCACATCAGGCCTTCCATGATACCGGAGACCCACATCGCGCAGATGTAGAGAAGGATGCCGGTGGTCGCGATCCAGAAGTGCCACTCGACGAGCTTGTCGGAGTAGAGCCGGTCCTTCTTCCACAGCCACGGGACCATGCAATACACAGCCCCGAAACTGATGAAGCCGACCCAGCCGAGCGCGCCCGAGTGCACGTGGCCGATGGTCCAGTCGGTGTAGTGGCTGAGGGCGTTGACCGCCCGGATCGACATCACCGGACCCTCGAAGGTCGACATGCCGTAGAAGGCGATGGCCACGACCATCATCCGCACGACCGGGTCGGTGCGCAGCTTGTCCCAAGCCCCCGAGAGGGTCATCAGGCCATTGATCATGCCGCCCCAGCTGGGCATCCAGAGCATGAGCGAGAACACCATCCCGAGCGTCGCCGCCCACTCGGGCACGGACGTGTACTGGAGGTGGTGCGGGCCGGCCC
>JBKJII010000181.1:0-8247 GCA_046598505.1 Caulobacter sp.
CGGTCCGGCGAGCAGGTCGCGGAAACGGGCCTCCCCTAGGGCGTCGAAGGTGGCGGTCACGCTCTGGCGGACGGCGGCGGGCGTCGGCGGGACGTCGGCGAGCCCCTCGGTCAGGGCCTTGAAGTAGAGGCCCGTGCCGCCGACCACCACGGGGGTGCGGCCGCGCGCCTGAATTTCGGCAAGGACCGGGGAGGCGGCGCGCAGCCACCTGCCGACCGACCAGCCGACGACGCCGTCGGCGACGCCGAACAGATGGTGGGGGATGCCCGCCTGTTCGTCTTCCGACGGCCTGGCCGAAAGGATGCGCAGGTCGGCATAGAGCTGGAGCGCGTCGGCGTTGACGATCTCGCCGTCCAGCGCCTGCGCCGCGCGCAGGGCCAGGGCGGTCTTGCCGCTCGCGGTCGGCCCGGCGATCAGCAGGATGGGCGGCGTCATCAGGCCGCGATAGCGGCCCGGGCCGCCCGTGTCACCTTCCCGTCGCCGCGAAAGCAGGCTAGGCGGCGGGCATGAGCCTTGTCGTCACCCTCGTCGCCGCCGATCCGCACGACCTCGCCGCCGCCATGGAGGCGGTCGAAATCGCCGTGGTCGGGACGGGCGCGGCGGTCGGCGAGCCGGACCTGCTGGGGCCGAACGCCGCCGATCTGCCGGTGCAGAGCGCCTTCCAGGCGCTGATCCGGGAACGGGCCGAAGGCGCGCTGGAGGGGCGGCAGGTCGATGTCTGTGTCCAGCCCGTGGCGGGCCGTCGCAAGCGACTCCTGATCGCCGACATGGACTCGACCATCATCACCGGCGAATGCCTCGACGAACTGGCTGACTTCGCGGGGGTGAAGGACGCGGTGTCGGCGATCACCGAGCGGGCCATGGCCGGAGAGCTGGCGTTCGAGGGCGCCCTGCGTGAGCGAGTGGCCATGCTCAAGGGGCTGGGGCTCGAGGCGCTTCAGCGGTGCTACGACGAGCGGGTGAAGCTCAATCCGGGGGCCGAGACGCTGGTCAGGACCATGGCCGCGCACGGCGCCCGCTGCGCGCTGGTCTCTGGCGGCTTTACGTTTTTCACCAGCCGGGTGGCGATAGCCGCCGGGTTCCACGACAACCGCGCCAATACGCTGATCGAGGACGGCGGCGTGCTGGCCGGACGGGTCAGCGAGCCGATCCTCGGCCGCGAGGCCAAGCTGGCGGCGCTACGGGAAGAGGTCGCGGCGCTGGGTCTGACCGCCCATGACGCCCTGGCCGTCGGCGACGGGGCCAACGATCTGGCGATGATCGAGGCCGCCGGCCTGGGCGTCGCTTACCGCGCCAAGCCGGTGGTGGCGGCGCAGGCCGACGCGCGGGTCGACCACGCCGACCTGACCGCGCTGCTGTATTTCCAGGGCTACCGTCGGGAAGACTTCGCCGCCTGAATGCGTTTCCCTCCCCATGAAGGGGAGGGAGGAAGCAACTACCCCCCGCCGCCCTTGCTGAAATAGCGGAAGAAGGCGCTGTCGGGGCTGAGGACCAGGGTCGTGTCGCCCTTGGCCATCGCGGCCTCGTAGGCCTGCATCGAGCGATAGAAGGCCGCGAAGCTGGGGTCCTTGCCGAAGCTGGCGGCGAAGATGCGGGCGCGTTCGGCGTCAGCCTCACCGCGGATCGTCTCGCCCTCCTGGGTCGCGGTGGCGATGATCTCCAGCTGTTGCTGCCGGCCGGTGGCGCGGATGCGGGCGGCCTCCTGCTGGCGGGCGGTCTTCATGCGTTCGAACACAGCCGCCTGGTTGGCGTCAGGCAGGTCGGCCGTGCGGATGCGCACGTCGATGACGTCGATGCCGAACCGCGAGGCGCGGGCGCGGGTTCCAAGGTCGGCGCGCATGCGCTGCATCAGCTGGCTGCGACGGGTGGAGATGATCTCCTCCGAGCTGGCCGTGCCCAGGACCTGGAGCAGGGACGCGTTGATCACCGGCTGGAGCTTCACCAGCGCGGTGTTTTCGTCGCCGAGCCTGACGTAGAACCGCACCGGATCGCTGATACGGTAGCGCACGAAGGCGTCGACCATCAGCCGGCCCTGGTTGCCGGCGAGGATCTCGCGCCGCTTCACCTCGAGGCTCAGGTTGCGCTTGCTGAAGATGTGCGCGTTCTCGAAGAACGGGATCTTGATCTTGAGGCCCGGCCTGTCGTCCGGGCTGGCGTTGACCGTCCGCACGACTTCACCGACGCGGATGATGACCGCCTGGTGGGTCTGGTCGACGATGAAGAACGTCTGACTGAGGACGATCAGGGCGATGGCGGCGACGATGCCGTAGAAGGTGACGCGCTGGCTGTTCATTGGGCCGCTCCCGGCTGGCGAACGAGCGGCTGGGCCGCTGCGGTCGCGGGCGGCGCGACCGGCGCGCGCGGCTTGAAGGTGTCAGCCGACAGCACGATGGGGGCGGTGACGCCCTTGCCGTCGATAATCACCTTGTTGGACGATTCCAGCACCCGCTGCATCGTCTCGATATAGAGGCGGTCGCGGGTGACGCCCGGCGCCAGGCGATACTGCTCATAGACCTGGTTGAAGCGGGCGGCCTCACCGGCGGCCTCGCGAACCACCTGCGCCTGGTAGCCCTTGGCCTCCTGAACGATCTGGGAGGCCCGGCCGCGCGCCTGGTTGGCGTAGGACTCGGCGTTCTGGCTGGCGTTGTTCACGTCACGAAAGGCGTCGCTCACCTCGTCGGGCGCGCCGGCGTCGCTGATCTGGACCGCGTCGATGACGATACCCGCGTGATAGCTGTCGAGAATGCGCTGCATCAGGGCGGCGACCTGAATCTGGACCGAACCGCGGCCCGGGCCGATGATCGAGTCCAGCTTGCTGCGGCCGACCACTTCCCGCATCGCGCTTTCCGCCACGGCCTGCAGCGCCGCGTCCGGATCGTCGATGTTGAAGCTGTAGGCGGCCGGGTCCTTGACGTACCACTGGACCGTGAATTTCAGGTCGACGATGTTTTCGTCGCCGGTCAGCATCAGCGTCTGGCTGACGGCGCCGTTGGCCCCGTCGACCTGGGTCTGCCGAAGTTCGGTGGTGCCGATCTTCACGGCCCGCTCGATGATCGGCAGGTGATAGCCGACGCCGGGGCCGTAGCTGCGGGTCCAGGCGCCGAAGGTGGTGACCACCGCCTCCTGCTTGGCGCCGACGACGATGATGCCCGAGGCCAGATAGAGGGCCACCAGACCGCCGGCGATGACCGGGGCCATGCGACGGGGCGACAGGTCGCCGGTTGATCCGCCGCCGCCGGAGCCGCCGCCGAACAGGTCGCGCAGCTGGTCCTTCAGCTGCTGCTGAAAAGCGTCGAGATCAGGCGGGCCGGATGGCCGGCGCGGGCCGGGGCCGGTGGGGCGCTTTGGGCCGTCCTCGGAGGGACCCTTGCCGCCGGAGGGGGGCGGAGCGCCCCAGGGTCCGGGATTGCCGTTGTCGTTCCAGGGCATGCTTTGTGCGTCGCTTTTCCGTCGTGTGTCGGCGGGCTTGCAAGCCGGCGCGGTCAAGCGGATATGAGACGCCGCGCCCGCCAAGGCAAGCTATCCGACATGACCTTTCACACATCCGCCGATCGAGACACCGCGCTTCGCGCCCTGGACCAGATTACCGACCCCCGGTCAGGCAAGGGCCTTGCGGCCGCCGGACTGGTGCAGGGCCTGGTTCTGCGCGAGGGCCGCGCCGGTTTCATGCTTGAGGTGCCTGCTGCTGATGCGGCCCGCTACGCCCCGATTCGTGAGGCCGCCGAAAAGGTGCTGGCCGGGCTGCCGGGCATCGAGAAGGCCCAGGTGGTGCTGACCGCGTCGGCCCCGGAGGGCGTCACGCGCCAGCGCAAGGGGGCCCGCGTCGCGCCGGACGCCAAGGCCGAGCTGAAGCCGCGCAAGGAAGTGAAGCGACCCGAGAACGTGAAGCGCGTCATCGCCGTGGCCAGCGGCAAGGGCGGGGTCGGCAAGTCCACCGTGGCGGTCAACCTGGCCTGCGCCTTCGCCGGGCTGGGCCTGAAGGTCGGACTGCTGGACGCCGACGTCTATGGCCCGTCCGCGCCGCGCATGATGGGTGTGGACGGCGAGCCGCTGTTCATCGACGGTAAGCTGCAGCCGCTGCAGGCTCACGGCGTCACCGTCATGTCGATCGGCTTCCTCGTCGATGAGGGCTCGCCGATGATCTGGCGCGGGCCGATGGCCTCGTCGGCCGTGCGCCAGATGGTCAACGATGTGCGCTGGGCTACGCCGGAAGCGCCGCTCGACATCCTGGTCATCGACATGCCGCCGGGCACCGGCGACATTCACCTGACTCTGGTCGAGAACTTCGCCGTCGACGGGGTGGTGATCGTCTCCACGCCACAGGAAATCGCCCTGATCGACGCGCGGCGAGCGGTCGGCATGTTCCAGAAAACCGGGGCAAAGATCCTCGGCGTGATCGAGAACATGGCCTTCTTCCCCGATCCGACGACCGGCGCGCCGATCCCGATCTTCGGCACAGGCGGCGCGCGGGCCGAGGCCGAGCAGCTGGGCGTGCCCCTGCTGGCCGAGATCCCCATCGAGATCGCCCTGCGTCAGGCCGGCGACGACGGCGCGCCATTGACGGCGTCTGGCGGAACAAGCGCGGCCGCTGAAGCGTTCAGGGCCGCCGCGAAGGCGCTGCTTTAAGCGGCGGGCGTCGGCGCGGCCGCGAGCACTTCCGTGGCGGAGGCGCCGGTCAGCAGCTCCGCGTCGCGGGCTTCCAGTTCGGCGCGGATGCCTGCGTGTTTCTCCCGCGTCAGGCTGTAACCCCGCACCGCGAAGGCGCCGAGCATGACCAGCACAACCGGGGCGATGGCGTAGGTCATCACCAGGCCGTTCATCGCCTCGGGCGCGTTGACCGCGCCGGGGGCGGCGTTGAAGCCCACCTTGCCGAGGATCCAGAAGGTCACCAGCACGGCCGACGCCGTGCCGACCTTGGCCGTGCTGGAAACCAGCGAATAGAGCAGGCCGACGCGGTCCTTGCCGGTGTCGTGCCGCACCTCGTCGCCGACGTCAGCGACCATGGCCCGGATCAGGAAGCTCAGCGCCGCCAGGATGCCGCCGGCCAGGAACATCGCCGGCGCCATGATCCCGAATGAATTGCTCGGGATGAAGAAGATCACTGCCTGGGCAATGGAATAGGCCGCCGCCGCCGCCATCAGCGTGCGGTGCTTGCCAAAGCGGTAGGCGGCCATCGCCCACAGAGGCGAGGCGATGATCGCCGCGACGATGAAGAACAGCAGCATCAGGTTGGCCTGTTCGAGGCTGTAGCCGCGCGCCTGGCGCATGAAGAACAGGTAGAGCGGCGAGGTGATCGCCGGGCCGAAGGTGAACAGCAGGTCGGCCAGCAGCAGCCGGCGCATGGTCGGCCGCAGCGCCAGGGCCGGCAGTTCGGAGAAGGACAGTCGGTCAGAATCGGCGCGTTTCGGAACGACGGGCTCGGGTACGCCGAAGGCCACGATCAGGGTGGTGACCGGAATCGAAACCACGATCAGCAGGCCCATCATCGGCACCACCGCCGTCTCCGGCAGCTTCAGCAAGGTCGGGATCAGCAGGACCGCGATGGTCCCGACCGTGCCGCTGACATGGGCCCAGGCGTAGACGCGTGAGCGCTCGTTGTAGCTGGTCGCCAGCACCGCACCCCAGGCCGACTGGGACAGGACCAGCAGCGAGTAACCGATGTAGAGGACAATCAGCCAGCCCAGCAGGAAGTTCTTCCCGACGCCAGACTCAGCGCGGAACAGCATCCAGACACCGAGCATCAGCACCGGCGCAGCGACCAGCAGCCAGAAGCGGTAGCGACCGACCCGGGTGCGGGTGCGATCCATGAACAGGCCCACTGCCGGATCGAAAAAGATGGCCATCACCTTGACGATGAAGAAGATCCCGCCAACCGCCGCCAGCGGGAGGCCCAGCAGACCGGCGTAGTGCGGCGGCAGATGCACCAGAAGCGGGGTGGTCAGCGCCCCGACCGGAATGGTGGCCATGGAAAAGGCGGCGAGGATGCCGACCGGCAGGCGTGAGCCGGGAGACGCCTTGGCGCCCTGTTGTGTCTGCGACAACCGTGTCTCCGGTTCTTGTCTGTTTCGTCCCTGAGCCGAATGAGAGGGCGCCGGCGCTCGGCCCGCAAGGCCCTTCTGGACATGACGTAGCGGCGCCCTCAAGCTCTCGCCGGGTCTGGGAGGACACGAGATGCCGACGGCGAGACAATGGGCGATTGCCGGAGTGCTGGTGGTGCTGGCCGGCGGACCGGCCTGGGCCTTCGGCACCATTCATGGCCTCGGCCAGAACGCCGAGCATGAGCAGATCACGCGCAAGGGTCTGGCGTCGTTCGCGCTGGGCCCGCGCACGCTCGACGAACTGGCCGGCAAGCGCGGCAGCTTCGGCGCCGTCGGCGCGCCGGACCGCCCCGACCGGGGACTGATGTCGGTCAGCGCGGCCCACTGCGACAACGGCGACTGGCTCGATACGCCCGGCTATCCGCGCTCGAAGGGCGAAGCCAACGCCGTGCTGGAATCCTGCCGCGCCTATGTCTTCGTCAGCCTGGACGAAGCGGTGACGAAGTCCGCCGCGCTGGTCGCGCAGGACCTGGCCATCCGCGAAGGGGAGACCGCCCTGGGATGCCGGTTCAACGGCCGGGCGGCGGGCGCCAAATGCGCCGTGCTCGAGCAGCTGGGCATGGCCTTCCATGCTTCACAGGACTTCTACTCGCACAGCAACTGGCTGGATCCGTTGAGGCGTCCGGGCCTGCGGATCGAAGACCCGCCGGGCATGGGACAGGCGTCTCCGGCTGACTGGCTGGACGAGGCTCAGTCCCGGGAACAGGTTCCGGACGGGCTGATCACCGGTTGCTACGAAGGATTCCCCGAGAGCCGCCACTGCGCAGGCCGGGTGAAGCACGCCACGTTGAACAAGGACGGCAAGGGCTCGCCGCGCGGCAAGGGCGGGATCTACACCCTGGCCATGGATGTCGCCGCCGAAGACACACGGGCGCGCTGGGCCTGGTTCGAGCAACGCCTGATCGAGACCTACGGCATGGAGCGCGGGTCGCGAATCGCCTGCGTGGTGAAGAGCGACGATCCGAAGGTCTGCCGGGTTTAGGGGGACATGCCTTGCTCCCCGCTTGCCGGGGAGCTGTCAGCCGGAGGCTGACTGAGGGGTCAGCGCCGGCGATTGTCGCAAGCCCTGAACACCGGCCTTCCGGGTCGTCTGGCCCCGCCAGTGCCGCCCCCTCCACCACGCTTCGCGCGGTCCCCCTCCCCGGCTTCGCGGGGAGGATCTCTAGATTGGCCGCCTGGGCGTGTGCAGCATGTGGTCGCCGGCGCTGGCCAGCAGACGGCCGTCCTCGCTCCAGACCTGACCGGTACCGTGGATCAGCCCGCCGTGGGCCTTTTCCGAACGGGCCTCGCTCAGCAACCATGCCGACCCGCGCGGGTCTTCATGGAACCAGACCGCAAGGTCGAGGCTGGGGGCGATGTAGTCGGCTTCCGGCGGCTGGGCCCGTCGGTGGGCCGGCCATAGCGGCGTATCGATCAGCACGAGCGAGCGGGCATAGTCGGCAAAGACATCGACCGGCTCGAAATCCTTGAAGCGTTGCCACTGGCGGATCGGCTCACCCGGCTGGATCTGCTGACCGAAGGGGATCCAGACGATCGGCCGGACCTCGAAATTGATCCAGAAGCCATGCTTGGGCGCGTCGGGCGGCAGATAATGCTCGATGGGCATCAGGTCCCCGGGCGGGGGCGAGTCAGGACGCGGTGTCGCCGCCATCTCCGGGCCGTTGTCGCGGTTGGTGGTCCAGACCTGGGCTGTCAGGAAGGTCTTACCCTCCTGCGACAGGTCTACGGCGATACAGACCGCCGAGCGTCCGGCCTTGAGCACCCGCACATCCGCCCTTGCAGGCCCAAAGGCCCCGGCCGACAGATACTGACAGGAGAAGCTGGCGGGCCGGTGCCCCTCCGGGGCCAGGGTCCCGGCAGCGCGCAGGGCGATAGCGGCCACATAGCCGCCGTTGGGTCCCCAGATCTCCCAGTCCTTCGATAGGTTGGCGGTCAGGACGCCGTCAACCTCGGCGACGGCGCTGTCTTGGTGAAAAAGTCCCATGCCCGTCCTGTTGCCCCGATTCCCGTTGGGGAAGGAAAGGGGTCAGGCGACCGGGTCGATCCTGAACCACGGCTCGATGTTCGGCGCCGTCGTCACCCCGCCCACCGGCATGACCTGGCGGTCGTCGTCGAGCGAGATCTCGAACCGGCTCAGCAGGGTCGCCAG
>JBKJII010000284.1:0-4458 GCA_046598505.1 Caulobacter sp.
AAGACCTCCTTCTCGATCACCTGGCCGTCGTCGCCCTCGAACTTGATCGTCAGCTTACCCTTGCCCGGGAAGAGGAAGTCGGTGGCGCGGTACTGGTCGCCGTGCGCGTGACGGCCCACCACGATGGGCTTCGTCCAGCCCGGTACGAGGCGCGGGATGTTCTTCATGATGATCGGCTCACGGAAGATGACGCCGCCGAGGATATTCCGGATCGTGCCGTTCGGGCTCTTCCACATCTTCTTGAGCTTGAATTCCTCCACCCGCTGCTCGTCCGGGGTGATGGTGGCGCATTTGACGGCCACGCCGTGACGCCTGGTCGCCTCGGCCGCGTCGATGGTCACCTGGTCGTTGGTGGCGTCGCGGTGCTCGATGGAGAGGTCGTAGTAGTCCAGCTCAAGGTCGAGATAGGGGAAGATCAGCTTGTCCTTGATGAGCTTCCAGATGATGCGGGTCATCTCGTCGCCGTCCATGTCGACGACCGGATTGGCGACCTTGATCTTGGCCATGGGGGTGTTTCTCCATTGGGCGCGCTTCTGCAGGAATAGCGGCGGCGCACAGGGCCCCCGCGAGCGCGAGCACGGGGGCTATAGCGCCAGACGGGCAGGCGCGCAAACCGGCCCAAATCCAGTCAACGGCCTGTTCAGGTCTGCCCTTTAAGCAAGGGGTGTTGAGGGAGGGCCGACGGGTCCATGACGATTGTCGCCAAACCGCTAGCGCGGAAGCTGCTGGCCATTGTGGTCGTGTTGTCCATCGCCGTGACCGGCCTTGCGACGGCGGCGACCTTCGCCTTCGTGCAGAAGGCCTCCATGGAACGGCAGATCCGCAATCTGCAGCTCTATGTGAAGGAGCGGACCAGCACCGAGGACCGGCTGTTCTCCGATCTGGTCAAGGTTCACGCCGATGCGACAGACGCGCTGACCCGCCGCCTGGGCCGGTTGCAGGGACCGGTGCTCGACGCACAGTTTGACCGGCTGTTTCCGCTGAAGAGCGACGGCACGCGCCGCAGCGCGCCGGTCCTGTTTGACGGCGCAACCGAAAACGACGGCGGCTACATGTACGGCATGGGGGCCTTCATCGCCGACGGCCGCAACTTCACCCAAGCGCAGAAGGCGATGTTTGTCGCGTCGCTGCAGGTCGTGTCGATGGCAGGCGAGTCGCAGCACACCCGCTACGACAACTTCTACATGTTCACGCCGGACAACCGGTTGATCATCTACGGCCCCGACCGGGACGACAAGCTGATCTACTACCGCCAGGAGGCTCCGGCGACGCTCGATTTCCGCAGCGAGGAGATGACCGAGCTGACCCGGCCGCGCGCCAATCCCCAGCGGGTGATGAAGTGCACCAAGCTGCGCAAGCTGATGAGCGATCCGACCGGCAAGGCGCTGACCACGGCCTGCATGACCCCCATCGACATCGACGGCGTCCACGTCGGCGCCTGGGGTACGACGGTGACGCTCGACTCTTATCTGATGGCCGCCGTCGGCGAGTCCATCCAGGGCGGCGAGAACATGATTGTCTCCGCCGACGGCGAGCTGATCGCCGCGCCCGGACTGGGCAAGGGTGGCATCGTCACCCCGGCCGAACTTCTGAAGGCCGAGAAGGATCGCCGCATCGCGCCGCTGGTGAAGAGCATCCGCGCCCGCAAGGCCAGCTCGGGCGTGTTCCAGGCGGGCGAACAGGTCATCGCGTTCGGGCACCTGAAGGAGCCGGACTGGTATTTCGTGATGAGCCTGCCGACGTCCGAGATCGCCTGGTCGGCGGCGCGGACCGCGTCATGGGTGCTGCTGTTCGGCCTGATCGGCATCGTGGTGCAGGCAATCCTGCTCTTCCGGTTCATCCACCGCGAGGTGGTTGATCCCCTGGTCACGCTGTCGGCGGCCCATGCCCGCGACGGTTCTGCAATAGCGCCTGAGGTCGAGACGCGTCAGGACGAAATTGGCGGCCTCGCCCGCATGCTTCGGGCGCAGCGAGCCGACAATGACGAGCTGTTCCGCTCGCTCGAGGACCGGGTCGCCGCCCGTACGTCCGAGCTGGAACGGGCAAACCGCGCCAAGTCGACCTTCCTGGCCAACATGTCCCACGAACTGCGCACGCCGCTGAACGGCGTGATCGCGCTGACCGACCAGCTGGCCGATACGGCGGACCAGGCCCGTCGGCGCGAACTCGCCAATCTTGTTTCGTCGTCAGGTCGGCTGCTGGAACAGGTCCTCAGCGACATCCTCGACGTGTCGAAGATCGAGGCCGGCCAGTTCCGCCTGTCGCCGGCGCCGTTCGAGATTCAGGACACCGTGGCGGCCATGGCCGACCTGCACCGGGCATCGGCCGAGGCCAAGGGGCTGACCCTGACCTGGCAGATCGCCGATGAGGCGCGGGGCGCCTGGCTCGGCGATAGCGGCCGGATCGCCCAGATCCTCAGCAACCTGCTCGGCAACGCCGTCAAGTTCACTGACAAGGGCGGGGTCACCCTGTGCGTGAGCCGTCAGGACGGGAGCCTGAAGTTCACCGTGCAGGACACGGGCGTTGGCTTCGACGCCGAGGCCCGCGAGCGGCTGTTCCGCCGCTTCGAGCAGGCCGATGATTCGATCACCCGCCGGTTCGGCGGTACGGGCCTTGGCCTGTCCATCTGTTCGGCCCTGACCGGCATGATGGGCGGCGACATCGATGCGACCGCCACGCCCGGCAAGGGTGCGGAATTCACCGTGGTCCTAC
Organism: Caulobacter sp.; assembly: GCA_046598505.1. Classification (GTDB taxonomy): domain Bacteria; phylum Pseudomonadota; class Alphaproteobacteria; order Caulobacterales; family Caulobacteraceae; genus Caulobacter. Next base: position 2,713 of record JBKJII010000284.1, read on the forward strand.
CGCTGCCGCGCGCCGAGATGGCTCCCCGGGAAGAGCGCGCGGACCTTTCGGACGGCATCAGCCTGGAAGGGCTGCGCGTGCTTGCCGCGGAGGATCACCCGACCAACCAAAAGGTCCTGCAGATCGTGCTGGAGCCGTTCGGGGTCGACCTGACCATCGTCGGCAACGGCGAGGAGGCGGTGGCGGCTTTCGCGGACGGCTACGACGCCGTGCTGATGGACATGCAGATGCCGGTCATGGACGGCCTGACCGCCACGCGGCTGATCCGCGAGCGCGAAGCCGCCTCCGGCGCCGCGCCGGCGCTGATCATCATGCTGACGGCCAACGCCATGGACGAACATGTCGAGGCGGCCCGCCAGGCCGGGGCCGACCTGCACGTGGCCAAACCGCTGCGACCGGCACAGCTGTTCGCCGCCCTGGCGATGGCGCGGCAGCCGAAGGTGGGCGTGGGCGTGGCGGCCTAACGCGCCGCCTTCACGATCACCCGCATCACGTCGCCGAAGATCCTGTCCTGCGCCGCCTCGTCCTGGGGTGTCGCCGACAGGAAGACGACTACGGCGTACTGCCGGCCGTCCTTCAATGTGACGATCCCGATATCGTTGACCACGGCGGTCATGCCGAGGTCCGCGGCCGACACGCCGGATTTGTGCGCCAGCCGCGCGCCGGCCGGCAGGCCGGCCGCTAGCCGGTTCGGGCCGAAATCGGTCTGACCCATCATCTGCAACAGCAGGGCGGTGTTCGCCTTGGACAGCAGTTCACCGTCCACCAGCTTGCGCAGGAAGGTCAGGCCGCCGCTGGCCGTCATGGTATCGCGAGGATCTTCGAGATACCGCTGCGCAGCGGCCCGGCGCACCGGTTCTGGCACGCGGCTTCGGGCGGCCTCGAACGCGGGCCAGCCCTTCCAGGCGATGCGGAATGACGCCATCCCGACGATCTCCGGCTGAAGTTCGCGCTCGTAGCGGTCAACGCGGATTTCCTTGATGCCCTTGCTGCGCAGCCAGGCCGTAAGGGCGCCGGGCCCGCCGATGCGCCGCATCAGCACGTCGGCGGCGGTGTTGTCGCTGTCACTGACCATCCGCCGCAGCAGGTCACGCACAGTGTAGGTCGTCACCTGCGGCCAGGCGTCGGCCACCGGGCTGTGCGCCGGCGAGATGTCCGGCTCCTCCAGGGTGATCGTCTCGTCCAGTGACAGGTGGCCGAGTTCGACCTCCGACAGCACGGCGGCGGCCAGCGGCGCCTTGAACACGCTCTGCATCGGGAAGGCCTTGTCGCCGTTCCAGGCCCACATCTCGCCGGCTTCGAGGTTCTGCACCGCGACTTCCATCGAGGCCGGCTGCGCCCGGGCGGCGATCTCGCCGATGGCCTGGTCCAGCAGGGCGGCGTCCAGCGGCGGCGACTCGCCCCCGGTCGTCCGCATCGCGGGCTCACAGGCGGCGAGCAGCAGGGCGGCGGCGAGGACGGCGAGGGTGCGGATCATGGCGCTGAGTCTAACGCCCTCGTGCGCGGATTGGGCAAGCCGTAGCGATTTCTTTTCTGCTATCTCCCGGCTGGCCTCGAAAATCCGGAATCCAGAGCGTGAATCCACCTGTCGTCATCCTCAACGAACCCCAGCTGGCCGAGAACATCGGTGCGGTGGCGCGGGTCATGGCCAACTTCGGTCTGGCCGACCTGCGCCTGGTCCGACCGAGGGACGGCTGGCCGCAGGAACGCGCCTGGGCCTCGGCTTCGGGCGCAGACTGGCCGCTG
>JBKJII010000386.1:0-1551 GCA_046598505.1 Caulobacter sp.
CCGGCGACGCCGACCGCTTCGAAGCCGCCACGGTCGACTGGCCACGCGACATCCGCTCCTACAGCCGCCGCCTGGCGGGCGAGGGTCTGCGTTGAAGGGGGGGCATGGACCTGAAAGGTTCGTGTCCCCTGTCACTCCGGCGCGACTACAATCAGCTGCTCGAGCGCCGCGCGCAGTTCGGGAGCGATGGTGCTCGAGCCCTGGGACGAGGCCTGGACCAGCACGGTCGAACAGACGCCGACGCAGCGGTCGTTCTGGAACATGGTCTGGCCGATCTCCCACGATGAATTGCCGACCCGCAGGATGCCGGAGGCCACATCGACGTCTCCGGGGTGAAACACTTCGCCCATGTAGCTGACCCGCACATCGGCGGTGACGATCCGCACGCCGGTCAGGCCACCGGTCAGCTCGAAGGTTCGCCGCATCAGCTGCGACCGCGCCTCGTCGTAGTAGGCCGCGACGGCGATGTTGTTGACGTGTCCCAGCCGGTCCTCGTCGTGATAGCGGGTCTGGACGGTCACGCGGTGTGGATAGAGGGCGCGGTCCTGGCGCCAGGCGGGAGGTTTCATAGGCGGGGACTCGGGTGGCGGTGAGCCGGCACCGTGCCGTGGCTTCCGTTGGGGGAGTCCATCGGGACTGATGAAATCCAGCCCCTGCCCTGTCGTCCCGGCCGCAGAGCCGGGACTCAGATTCGGCTTCACGCACTGGCGGTCGAGATCCAATCTGGGTCCCGGATCGTCCCTTCGGTCCGGCCGGGATGACAGCAATTGAGATACGAACCCTACCGCCGAAACAGCAGGCACAGGTTGTTGGCCGGCATGGCGACCCGCTCGGCGAGGATCAGGCCATGATCGGCGGCAAGCGCCTTGACCGCGCCCAGATCGCGAAGACCCCAGGACGGGTCGCGCCGCCGCAGGTCGGCGTCGAAGGCGAGGTTGCCCGGCGCCGTTTCGATCCCGGCTTCGATGTAGGGCCCATAGAGGCAGAGCGGCGCGCCCGGCTGCAGCAGGCGGGCAGCCCCGGCCATCAGTCCCTCGGTCGCGGCCCAGGGCGAGATGTGGATCATGTTGATGCAGACGACGGCGTCGGCGCGGTCCAGCGGCCAGCTGTCCGGTTCGGCGGCGTTCAACACCAACGGCGGGGCCAGGCTCGCCAGGCCCGCCTCCTGACGCCGCGCCTCCAGGATCGCCAGCGCCTCCTCCGACCGGTCGGTCGGCTGCCAGATGATTCCCGGAAGCGCCTCGGCGAACCAGGCCGCATGCTCGCCCAGCCCGCTGGCGACCTCCAGCACCGTCCCCGACGCCGGCAGCCAGCGCCGCAGGACCGCGAGCAACGGGTCGCGATTGCGGGCGGATGAGGGAGAGGCGGGCAGGGGAGCGGTCATTGAGAATCGCTTTCTCCCTCTCCTTCATGGGGAGGGTGGACGGGCGAAGCCCGGACGGGTGGGGGCGTTTGACGCTACTCTGATGCATCGGGTTTGGCATCCGACTGCCCCACACGGTCCCTGCGGGACCACCCTCCCCATGAAGGGGAGGGAGAAAAGCAAAACGC
>JBKJII010000009.1:0-2909 GCA_046598505.1 Caulobacter sp.
GACGCCGTCGGCTGGCATGGCGAGCTGGCGCCGGTGAAGATCAACGTGCGCGACTTCCGGCCGCTCAACAGCCACCGCTACCACCTGCCGCCCAGCGTCCACACGACCTTCCTGGCCGACCGGTTCGTGGTCTGCACCTTCGCCCCGCGCCCGTTCGAGACCGATCCGGGGGCGATCAAGATCCCGTTCTTCCACAACAACGACGACTACGACGAGGTGCTGTTCTACCACGCCGGGGACTTCTTCAGCCGCGACGGCATCGACGCGGGCATGATGACCTTCCACCCGTCAGGCTTCACCCACGGCCCGCACCCCAAGGCGCTGAAGAACATGCTCGTGCAGTCCAAGCCGGCCACGGACGAATACGCCGTGATGATCGACACCCGCGACCCGCTGGAAGTGGGCGAGGGCGCGTCGGCGGTCGAGAACCCGGCCTATGTCGACAGCTGGAAGGCGCAGGGATGACCGACGCCACCGACCCCCATTTTCTCCACATGGCCGAGGACGAGCTGAAGCGTGCGGTGACGATCCGCTACCGCGACCTCGCCAAGGTCACCCCGTGGGGCGATACCTTCGAGGGAATTTCGCCTGACGGGAGAAATGTCGAGGTTGAACGAAACTATCTGTGGGCGAGCGAGCCCGGAGGGGACATTCTGGTCGAGATTGCGGTGTTCGGCGGCCCCTCGCGCTACGATGTGGGGGCCAAGGTCAGCCGCCTGATCCCGAAGATCGCCTGAACGGCGGCTCGCGGATCTTCGAGGGGGTCGGACGATGACGGATCATAGCGAGTTTCCCTGGGGGCCCCAGTACGAGCCCGGCATGCTGACGCCGCTCGGCGTGATCGGCTGGGTGATCGCCTCGGCCTTGCTGCTGATGCTGATCCTGGGGAGGGTCAACCCGACCACCCGGCGGGCGGGGGCGAGCCATCTGGATGACGTCTACAAGGTCATCCTCGTCGCCGCCCGCTTCGCGCTGAAGCAGGACGAGTTCGGCATCCTGCGCGGCGCCGATGTTCTCCGCCGCGTGATCAGGAGCCAGCTCGGCGGCCTGCTGATGGCCGGCGGCGCGCTCGGCAAGCAGGTCAAGGCGCTGAGCGCGGCCCTCGGCGAGAAGGACGACAAGGATAAGAAGGACAAGAAGAAGGACGACAAGCACGGCAAGGACGCCCACGGCGCACACGGTACGCCTGCCGGCCATGGCGCCGGCCATGGCGATGCGCCGGGCCCGCTTGCCCACACCGTCCAGGGCCACAGTATCACGGTCAATGTCGGCGGCGACTCCGCCCACGGCGGCCACGACGAAGAGCACGAGGAAGAGGAAAAGCCCCTCAGCCTCGAGGAGCAGCTGATCGCCCTGCGCAAGGCGGTCCGCGAGTTCGAAGGCTGGTGGAGCGACAAGCCCGCCCGCATGGCCGAGCTGCGCGCCGCCCAGGACGACATGACCATCCCCAAGAAGATCGACCCGGCCCTGTTGGCCCTTTTTGAAGAGAAAAAATGAAGCTCGCATCCCTCAAGGGCGGCCGCGACGGCCGTCTCGTCGTCGTCTCCAAGGACCTGGCCTGGTTCATCTCCGCGGAGGACGTTGCGCCTACCCTTCAGGCGGCGCTGGACGATTGGGGACATTGCGAGCCGCTGTTGCGGGGTCTGGCCGAGAGCCTCGAACACGGCTCGGTCCCGAAGGAACGCTTCCACGAGCACGACGCCGCCTCGCCCCTGCCGCGCGCCTACCAATGGGCCGACGGCAGCGCCTATGTGAACCACGTCGCCCTGGTGCGGCAGGCCCGCGCCGCGGAGATGCCGGCCAGCTTCTGGACCGACCCCCTGATGTACCAGGGCGGCTCGGACGGCTTTCTCGGCCCGCGCGACGATATCCCGCTGAAGGACGAGGCCTGGGGCTGTGATCTGGAAGGCGAGATCGCCGTGATCACCGGCGACGTGCCGCTCGGCGCATCGCGTGAACAGTGCCTCTCCGCCGTGCGGCTGGTCCTGCTGGTCAACGACGTCTCCCTGCGCAACCTGATCCCCGGCGAGATCGGCAAGAGCTTCGGCTTCTTCCAGTCCAAGCCGGCCAGCGCCTTCTCGCCGGTCGCGGTGACGCCCGACGCCCTCGGCGACCGCTGGAAGGACGGCCGGCTGCACGGCGCCCTGGACGTCGAACTCAACGGCAAACCCTTCGGCCAGGCCGACGCCGGCGTCGACATGACCTTCGACTTCGGGACCCTTATCGCCCATGCGGCGAAGACCCGCGCGCTGGCCGCCGGCACGATCATCGGCTCGGGCACGGTGTCCAACCGCGGCGCGGACGGCGGCCCGGGCAAGCCCATCAACCAGGGCGGTCTGGGCTACAGTTGCATCGCCGAAGTGCGCACGGTCGAGACGCTGCTCGCCGGAGAGGCGAAAACGCCCTTCCTGCGTCACGGCGACAGCATCCGCATTGAGATGCGCGACGAGAAACGTCACTCGATCTTCGGCGCCATCGAGCAGCAGGTGGCGCCGGCGATCTAGTCTCGATGGGAAGGAAGAAGGCCATGAGCGCTGACGTGACGCCGCTGCCGCGCAAGCGGTCTCCGGACACGCTGGTGCTCGACGACTACCTGCCCTACCGCCTGTCGATCGCGTCGAACGGCGTCTCCGGCCTGATCGCCCGGGCCTACGAGGACCGCTTCGGTCTGACCATTCCGCAGTGGCGCCTTATGGCCGTGCTGGCCGAGGGCGCCCTGACGCCCCAGGCCCTGGTCGCCCGCACGGCGATGGACAAGGTCACCGTCAGTCGCGCCGCCCAGGCTCTGCTGGCCCGCAGCCTGGTCGAGCGCACGGCCGTCCGACGGGCTGGCCGTGCGCTCCACCAGGCTGCGGGCCAGCAGAGCCTGGGCGGCGCGACTGACGGTGACCTTGTCCATCGCCGTGCGG
>JBKJII010000010.1:0-3018 GCA_046598505.1 Caulobacter sp.
CCGTCCGGAACGGCTCGCCCGTGGCCACGGAATGCTCCCAGCGCGCCTGGGCGGCTTCGCGATCATCGGGATGCACCGTCACCCAGATGTCGCGGGCCAGGTCGTCGTAGGTCAGGCTGCCCTCGAAGAAGGTGTCGGCGGCGCCGTCCACCTTCAGCGTTTTGTCGCGATAGTTGATCTCGTAGACCATCACTTCGGCGATCTCGAGCGCCAGCTTCAGGCGCTGCTCGGAGCGCTCGGCCTGTTCCAGCGATCCGATGACGTCGCTGATGTCGTGGCTCATGGTGACGATGCCGCCGACGGACCCGTTAGGAGCCCGCCAGGGGCAGATGGTCGCCCGCAGCCAGCGATCCGCCCGGTGACTGCTGGGGACCAGGATCCGTTCCGACGTGATGGTCTCGCCGCCGAGGCAGGCGAGATAGGCGTCCTTGTGCAGCGGGTAGGAAAGCGGAAACAGCTCGTCCATGGTCTTGCCGAGCGCGGCTTCGGCGGTAACGCCCTTTTCCAGCACCCACTGCTCGTTGACGTAGACGTAGCGCAGGTCGCGGTCGGTCATGCCCAACGCCACCGGCGAGGAGCTCATGATCGCATCCTTCAGGTCGGTAGCGGCGCGGGAGGCCTGCTCCGCCGTTGCCGTGTGGCGCTGGGCCCGCAGCCGTTCGATGGCTTCCGCCAGCAGGATGCTGAGGTCCCGCAGGGTGTCGATGACAGCTTCGTCGCGTTCGCGGGGTTCGTTGAAGAGCAGGCAGAGCGCGCCGAGCTTGAGGCCGTTCGCCAGCACGATGGGCGCGTTGGCGTAGCCGCGAGCATAGGGCCAGCCGCTGACCCAGGCGTGGTCGGCCCAGGCCTCGGCCAGATCGGGATCCCAAAGCGGCTCGACGTCTTCGAGGTGGCGGGCAGTGGCCGAGTCGCCCAGCGCACCCAGGTGTTCCGGCAGCCCCTCGAATCCCGAGTGCCAGACATGGTCTTCCTCGACCAGCACGACATAGGCGTGCGACGCGCCGGCGGCCCGGCGGGCGAGGCGCGTCACCCGCTCGATCACCGGTCGCAGGGCGTCAAGGTCGAGAGAGCGGATCTCCGCCACGCGCGCGATGTCTGAAGGCGCACGTTGCGCCATGCCGATTCCCCCCGGTCGTTACCGGAGAACACCGTGATGGCGCAGGGTTAATTCGGGGTGACTTCCGCCATCAGAGCAGCTTGATCTCTTTCAGCCGCTGGGTGAGGAAATCGTCGGCGGTGATCGGCTCTGGATATCGGTCCGGATTTTCCGCGGTGGCGCAGCCGGGCAGGGTGCGCACCAGGTAGTCCGGCGCGAAATGCAGGAAGAACGGCGTCGAATAGCGCGGGTAGGCGCGGCGCTCGGGCGGCGGGTTGACCACCTGGTGGATCGTCGAGGGCAGCAGGTTGTTGCAGGCCCGCTCCAGCATGTCGCCGATATTGATCACCAGACAGCCGGGCGGCGGGTTGATCGGCAGCCACTGGCCGTCGCGGTCCTTGACCTGAAGCCCGCCCTCCTCGGCGCCGAGCAGCAGGGTGATGGCGTTGATGTCGCTGTGGGCGCCGGCCCGCACGCCCGTGGCGTTCTCCGGAATCGGCGGATAGTGCAGCAGCCGCAGGATACTGTTGCCTGACTCCACCGCGTCGTCGAACTCGTGACGCGGCAGGCCCAGATAGTGGGCGATCGCCTGCAGCACCTTGGCGCCCATGCCGTCGAGGGCGTTGTAGAGCCAGGCGACCGTCTCGTGGAACTCGGCGACCTCGGCCGGCCAGACATTGTCGGGCATCTGGGCGCAGTAGCGATGGCCGGGCGGCAGGTCGCGGCCCATGTGCCAGAATTCCTTGAGATCGAAGTGATCCGCGCCCTTGGCCGTTTCGATGCCGAACGGGATGTAGCCGCGTTGACCGCCCTTGCCGACGGCGTACTGGCGCTTCACGTCCTCGGGCAGGGCGAAGAACCGTTTGGCCGCGTCGATCGCGGCGTCGATCCGCGTCTGGTCCAGGTCGTAGTCCGACAGCACGGCGAACCCGTAGCGGCGGAAACTGTCGCCGAGGGTCTTCGCAAAACCCTCGAAGTCGGACGCATAGGCCTTGAACGAAACGGGTGCGATGGCGGAAGCGGTGGAGGGGGCGGCGTCAGTCATGCGCGCCTTTTACACCCGCCTCGCGGGTTGTGAAACGGCGCGCACCGGGAACCATGGTCGGCTCGCGGCGTTGGGTGAACGACAGATTTTCTGGAGACATCGCTATGCTGAAGAAAACGGCTATCGCCGCCATCCTGCTTGGCGCGACCGCTTTGGGCGCCTGCACCACCATCGATCCCTATACGGGCGAGACCGTGCGCAACAACACCGGCACGGGCGCGATCGCGGGCGCCGTCGGCGGAGCCCTGCTTGGCTATCTGACCAACACCAGCGACGGCGAGCAGGGGCGCAAGAACGCCCTGCTCGGCGCCGGCATCGGCGCGCTCGGTGGCGCGGCGGTCGGCAACTACATGGATCGCCAACAGGCTGAACTGAGCCGCCAGCTGGCCGGCACCGGCGTCAGCGTCACGCGCGATGGCGATAACCTGGTGCTGAACATGCCCAGCGACGTGACCTTCGGCGTCGACCAGGCCGACATCCAGCCGCGGTTCGACAGCGTTCTCGACGGCGTGGCGACGATCCTCAATCGCTATCCCCAGACCCTGGTGGACATCACCGGCCACGCCGACTCGACCGGCGACGATGCTCACAACCAGACCCTGTCCGAGCGACGGGCCAGTTCCGTCGCCGCCCGGCTGACGGGCGTGGGCCGGGTTCTGCCCGGTCGTCTGTTTGTCTCCGGTCGGGGGGAATCCCAACCCATCGCGAGCAACGCCACACCGGAAGGCCGCGCGGCCAACCGCCGCGTCGAGGTTATTCTCCGACCCTTCCGCGGTTGATGCGTCAGGCCGGTCGGGCAGGATCATCCTGCTCGGCGGCCTGTCGCTGATCCTCGTCCCGACCCTTGGTGTCCCAGCCGTCGGCGGCGCCGGGCTTC
>JBKJII010000016.1:0-14903 GCA_046598505.1 Caulobacter sp.
GTAGACGATGAATTCCCGGGCTTCGTACTGCGGCGGCGGAGGCGGCGGCGGCGGAGGCGGCGGGGGAGGCGGGGGAGGCGGCGGCGGAGGCGGCGGCGGAGGCGGCGGGGCCGCTTCCGGCGTGCCGAAGGCGTAGCGCAGACCGATGGTCAGCGACTGGTCTTCGTACTTACCCTTCCACTGACCCGGAACAAACAGGGCCGAGGTGTTGGTCGAGTCGGCGACCAGGTCGTTGCCGCTCAGGAAGCGGTAGGTCACATCGACATTCAGGCGCTCGGTGGCGTCGAACGAGATGCCGGCGATGCCTTGCCAGGACACTGCCGTGTCGGTGTCGTCGATGTGGATCGCGCCCACCGGGGCGTTGCCACGACCGGCGATGTCGATGCGGGCGCGATTGACGCCGACGCCGACGCCGATGAACGGACGGAACTGGCTGTCCGGGAAGAAGTCGTAGATCACGTTGCCCATGACGGTCCAGGCTTCGATCGAGCCTTCAGGAGCGTCGCAGGGAACGATGGCCGCCAGGTTGCAGAGGGCGTTCGGCAGCGGACGGGTCGGGTCGCCGTCGGCGCTCTCGACGTTGCCCGGACGGACGCCGCCTTCGAGTTCGACGCGCCAGTGCGGATTGATCCGGTAACCGAGGCGAGCGAAGCCGACAGCCGTGTCTTCCGTCAGATAGTTGAATTCGTAGGGCCGGCCATCAGAGGCGAGGCCTTGCGACTTGGCTTCCCAGCCTTCCGGCCAGTGGTAACCGAGGTCGAACGCCCCGTACCAGCCGCTGTCGGGCTGCGCGTACGCCGCCGGCGCCAACGCCAGCGCGCCGAGCATGGTGCTCAGCATAAGTGCTTTTTTCTTCACAGTGAGCCCCTCGCTCAAATTACGCCATGCGCCGAAGGACCGACGCAGACCTTTGGAATATGGGCACGATTTCGACGCACAAACCAAACCAGCCGGATTCTTTAACGAACCCCCCAAGCCAGTTCCGTCGACGCCTCCATCGTACGGCCAACCGAGCAACGTCTTCATCCCCGAAAGGTTCCAACGAAATTCGCCGACCGCGCACAGTTGCCTGCACTGGTGCGACCATACGCCACCTTATTCCGATATTCCAGCACGGGGGGAGTCAAGTTTCCCGGTGTGGCCAAGGCGCCGCAGCGGCGCCTGGTCGGGCGTATTGGCCTCGAGCTCGGCGAGCCACGCGTCCGGCCGCGCATCGGACGGCATCCGCCAGTCGCCGCGTGGCGACAAGGCGCCGCCCGACGAGATTTTCGGACCGTTCGGCATGGCGGAGCGCTTGAACTGGTTGGCGAAGAACCGGGTCAGGAACAGGCGCAGCCAGTGCTTGATCTCGGCCAGGTCATACGCCCGCCGCCCGGCCGCCGGGATATCCCGCGGCCAGCCGCCCCGGCCGGCGTCGCCCCAGGCGGCGTGCGCGAGATAGGCGATCTTCGACGGCGCTGCGCCGGTCCGGGTCATGTGAAACAGGGTGAAGTCCTGCAAGGCGTAAGGACCAACGAATTCCTCCGTCGCCTGCGTCTTGCCGGCGGCGTCCGCCGGCACGAGTTCCGGCGAAATCTCGGTCGCCAGAATGTCGCGCAGAACCGCCGTGGCGGCGTCACCCACCTCGGCCGCGCCCGCTGCGAAGCGGATCAGGTGCTGGATCAGCGTTTTGGGCACCCCGCTGTTGGGGTTGTAATGGCTCATATGGTCGCCGACGCCGTAGGTGCACCAGCCCAGCGCCAGCTCTGACAGGTCGCCGGTGCCGACGACCAGCGCGCTGTGCCGGTTGGCCAGCCGAAACAGATAGTCGGTGCGCAATCCCGCCTGCACGTTCTCGAACGTCACGTCGTAGACCGCCTCGCCCCGGGCGAACGGGTGATCGAGGTCCGCGAGCATCTGGGTCGCGGCCGGGCGGATATCGAGCTCCTCGCCCGTCACGCCCAGCGCCCTCATCAGGGCCCAGGCGTTGGTCCGGGTGCGTTCGGAGGTGGCGAAGCCCGGCATGGTGTAGGCCAGAACGCCGTCGCGGGGGAGGCCAAGCAGGTCCATGGCCTTGACCGCGACAACCAGCGCCTGGGTCGAATCCAGGCCGCCCGAGACACCGATGACCAGCTTTTTCAGGCCCGTCGCCTTGAGCCGTTGAGACAGGCCCTGAACCTGGACGTTGTAGGCCTCGTGGCAATACTCGGCGAGCCGCGTGGCGTCGTCCGGCACGAACGGGAAGCGATCGACCGGCCGCATCAGCGGCAGCTCCCCGGTCGGCGCATCAAGCGCGAACGTCACCGTGCGCCAGGCGGCCCCGGCCTGGCGGGCCGCGATGGCGTCGCCGAAGGAGCCGGTGCGGATCCGCTCCTGCCGCACGCGTCCCAGATCGACATCGACGATCGACAGGGTCGAGCCGACCGGAAAACGGCCACTCTCGGCCAGCAGGTCGCCCAACTCGAAGATCGAGGCCTGGCCATCCCAGGCGTTGTCGGTCGTGGACTCCCCCACCCCCGCCGCCGAATAGGCATAGACGGCCTGACATCGCATGGCCTGGGAGGCGCACAGCATGCGCCGCGCCTCCGCCTTGCCGATGACGATGTTGCTGGCCGAGAGATTGAGCAGAATCTCGGCGCCGGCCAGGGCCGCGCCGGTCGAAGGCGGCTCCGGCGTCCAGACGTCCTCACAGATCTCGGTGTGAAAGGTAAACGGCGCGGTCCCGGTCGAACGGAACAGCAGGTCGGTCCCGAACGGAGCCGTGTGGCCACCGATCTCGATGGTGCGGCCGACCACGCCCCGGCCGCTGGCGAACCAGCGGCGCTCATAATACTCACGATAGTTGGGCAGGAAGGTCTTGGGCGTCACGCCCAGAATTTGACCATCGTGGATCACCACGGCGGTGTTGAACAACCGCCCCTCGAACCGCAACGGCGCGCCCACAGCGAACACCGGGCGCAGACCACGACTGCCCTCGGTCAGGGTCAGCAGCGCGGCTTCAACGGCCCCGAGCAGGGCGTCCTGCAGCAGCAGGTCGTCGATCGAATAGGCGCTGATGCCGAGCTCGGGAAAGACCATCAGGGCGACGCCCCGCTCATGGCCCTGCCGGACGAGCCCGAGCGTGCGCCCGGCGTTGACGGCGGGATCGGCCAGCGTCGTCTCGGGCACGCAGGCCGCCAGCCGCACGAACCCGTGTCGGTAAGGTGATGCGAAGGGAATGTCCGCGCTGGCGCGCGTGGTCTTTGGCATGGATACGCCCCGGGCCTCTTCAAGATGGGACTTATCAGCGCCCGTCCAAGGCCCGCAAGGTTCAGAGGTGTTCGCTGACCATGCCGGAAAACTCGCCAGGGGTCCGCGAAAGCCCGGGTGTGGGCTCGATGACATTGAGCCGGAGGCTCGCCATCAACATATCGACCTCGTCCCGCGCGGCCTGCCTTGCACCGGCCGACGCGCCCGGTTTCACCTTCGCCGCCACATCGGCGAGCGTCAGTCCGAACGGGAACATCTCGCGATAGGCGACCCGCTCGCGCATCGAAGGCCCTATACGGAAGCCGATATCCGCCGCGAGCGAATGGAGCGCCTTGTCGACCCGCTGGCGATTGTTGGTGTCGGCGCCGGACAGTCGGTTGCGCAGCACGACCCAGTCGAGTTGCCGACTGTGCTCGGCGCGCACGGCGCGGGCGTGCAGGATTTCCTGGGCATAGTGACTGGGCCGGAGCAGCCGCAGCGACACCGGATCGACCAGCCCCAGAACGTCAAAGTCGACAAAGCTGTCGTTCATCGGCGTGACGATCTGGTCGGCCTGCAGATGCGCGGCTCGCGACACCGGCGTGTCGCCGCCCGGCGTATCGATGATCAGCAGGTCGGAATTGCCCATCGCCAGATCGAGGGCTTCCTGGAACAACGACATCGCCGCGGGCATGTCATCCGCCAGCAGCGCCGGATCCTCGGCGAGCTTGTACTCCAGCGGCATCGGGGCCGAGACGCCTGCGGCGGGCAGCCAGCGACGGCGATTGGCCAGCAGCCTGGAAAGGCTCTGTTGGCGAAGGTCGAGATCGATGACCGAGACGCGTTTGCCCTGATAGAGCATCGCAGTGGCGATCAGCGCCGCGACCGTCGACTTGCCGGCGCCGCCCTTTTCATTCCCGATTACAATCACCCTGGCTCGGTGACGCGTCTGCGAAACCGCAGCGCGCTGGTGCCGAGGTCCAAGGGCGCCGCGGATTGGATTGTTGAAAATCGACACACTCAGCTCCACCTGATCTCATCGCCGTTTGCGAAAGACCTGCCCCTGATAAAAACGGTTGGGGAGAAACGGTGGAGAGTCAACCGCGAGCCCGCTTCAGGCGAGGCCCCGTCAGGCTTTAGGCGCGCAGGGCGTACAGCGCCGCCGCCGCGATGACCAGCCATGGTGCAGCAGCGACCAGGAGGCGCGAAAACGCCGGTCTTTGACTGTCGGAATAAGGAAAAAGGAGCGAGAGGCGCATAACTTGGACGATCCCCGACAAGAGACGCCAGCATGCTGCATCGAGTCGAACAACAAGTTAAATCCGCCGCTTGTCGCAGCGGCTAAGCGCCGCAGCACCGGCGGCGCGCGGAACCGGCCGGGTCCGCGTTCATTTGCGCGTCAGACCGGGATCGCTAAGGTCTCCGCCAGCGTCCGCCCATTCGAGCACCACCGTGTCCCAGCCTGTTCTCGCCGTCGAAAACCTCAAGGTCAGCTTTCAGACCCACGACGGCCTGGTGGAGGCCGTGCGCGGCGTCAGCCTTTGCGTCGCGGCAGGCGAATGCCTGGGTGTGGTCGGCGAGAGCGGATCGGGCAAGAGCCAGACCTTCATGACGGTCATGGGACTGCTGGCCGGCAACGGCGTGGCCACCGGGTCGGTCCGGTTCGAGGGCCAGGAGCTTCTGGGCCTCAAACCATCAGCCCTGAACCGGATCCGTGGTTCGAAGATGACGATGATCTTCCAGGACCCCCTGACGGCCCTGACCCCGCACGTAAAGATCGGCGAGCAGATCGCCGAACCCCTGCGGCTGCACCTCGGCCTCTCGGGCGAAGACGCCAATCGCCGGGCCCGGGAATGGCTCGACCGCGTGCGCATCCCGGAAGCCGCTCGCCGCGTGGGCCAGTATCCGCATGAGCTGAGCGGCGGGATGCGCCAGCGGGTGATGATCGCCGGGGCCATGGCCTGTGGTCCCAGGCTGCTGATCGCCGACGAGCCGACCACGGCCCTCGACGTCACGGTCCAGGCCGAGATTCTCGACCTGATGGCCGAACTGATGCGCGAGACCGGATCGGGCATGGTGCTGGTCACCCACGACATGGGCGTCATCGCCCGCCTCGCCGACCGCGTCTGTGTGATGAAGGACGGCGCCTACGTTGAGGAAGGCCCGGTGGAGGCCGTGTTCGACAGGCCGCAGACGGACTACACCCGGGCCCTGCTGGCGGCTATTCCACGGCTGGATCGCGAAGATCGCGGCGGCCGTCCGATGCCTGCGGCGGTCGCAGCCGATGCGCCCGTCGTCGTCAGGGGCGAGGCTGTGAAGGTCTGGTTCCCCATTCGCCAGGGCCTGTTCACCAAACCAAAGCCGCTTCGGGCCGTGGACGGCGTGACCTTCGAGATCCGGCAGGGTGAAACGCTGGGCGTGGTCGGCGAGAGCGGCTGCGGCAAGTCCACGCTCTCACGCGCCGTGCTCAATCTGCTGCCGCCGGGCGGCGGCGACCTGGGCGGATCGGTGACCGTGCTCGGGCGCGACATCACCCACGCCGACCGGGAGACGATGCGCGCCGCCCGCAAGGACCTGCAGATCGTCTTCCAGGACCCGCTGGCCAGTCTCGACCCGCGCATGCCGATCGGTGATTCCATCGCCGAGCCGCTGCAGGTCTTCCGCCCTGGCTTGAGCCGCGACGATCGGCGCGCCGCAGCCGCCGCGATGATGGCCCGCTGCGGCCTGGCGCCGGAGTTGGTCAATCGCTACCCGCACGAGCTCAGCGGCGGTCAGAACCAGCGCGTCGGCATCGCCCGGGCGATGATCCTGGAGCCGAAGCTGGTCATCTGCGACGAAGCCGTCAGCGCGCTGGACGTCTCGATCCGCGCCCAGATCATCGACCTGCTGATCGACCTGCAGCGGCAGCTGGGCATGGCGATGATGTTCATCAGCCACGATCTGGCCGTGGTGCGGGAGATCAGTCACCGGGTCGTGGTGCTGTATCTTGGCCGGGTCATGGAGCAGGCGACCCGCGAACAGCTCTACGAAGATCCGCGCCACCCCTACACCCGGGCCCTGCTGTCGGCCGCGCCGATCCCCGATCCGAAGATCGAAAGGACGCGAAAGCGGGTCCGGCTGACGGGCGAGCCGCCGTCGCCGATGGACCCGCTGGCGGCCCTGCGTTTCCTGCCATCGAAACTGCCTGTCGACCCGAAGGCGCCGGTCTATGTTCCGGTCTTGACCGAAGTGGCTCCGGGCCATCTGGTCAGCGAGTTCGACGCCGTCTGACCCTTGGGGACACCGACATGATCCGACGAGCCTTCCTGGGCGCCGCCGCCTCCGCGCTGTTCGCCACCACCGCTCTCGCCCGCGCGACCGCGCCGGTGGTCAAGCGCCAGCAGGGATCCCTGACCCTCGAGAATGTGCCGGAAACCCCGGCCGAGTTGCGCGAAGGCCTGCGTCGCTACCAGAATGCCCGCAGCGCCGCGTTCCACGACTGGCTGGCCGACGGCTCGATGCTGATCACCACCCGCTTTGGCCAGACCAGCCAGCTGCACCGTGTCGCCGCGCCGGGCGGCGAGCGGCATCAGCTGACCTTCTTCGACGAGCCGGTCGCCAGCGCGACGGCCGTGCCCGGTTCGGCGGACCGCTATGTGTTCAGCAAGGACACCGGCGGCGACGAGTATTTCCAGCTCTACCGCGCCGGCCTGACCTGGCCCGAGAAGGCCATCACCAAGCCCGGCACGCGCAACCAGTCGCTGGTGTTCTCGAACGACGGCAAGCGTGTCGCCTGGGCTGAAGTCGGCAAGGGCGATCCGGACTACAGCGTGCGGGTTTCGGAGGTGAAGGACGGCGAGATCGTCGCCGGCGGCGAGTCCTTCAAGACCACCGGTGCGACCGGACCGGTGGCCTTCTCGCCGGACGGCAAGCGCCTCTTGCTGAGCCGCAGCATTTCGGCGGCTTCAGGCAAGCTCTACCTCTGGGAATCCGGCAAGCCGCTCAAGGAGATCAACCCGTCCGGGGACTCCATCGCCTACGACGGCGGGCAGTTCACGCCCGGCGGGGACTCGATCCTCGTCATTTCCGATCAGGACTATGAGTTCAAGCGCCTGGTCGAGATCGACCTGGCCGGCGGCAAGGTTACGCCGATCACCGCCGGCGACCTCAGCTGGGACGTCGAGGCCTTCGAGCTGTCGAAGGATGGGCGGACGCTGGCCTACGCCATCAACGAGAACGGCCAGTCGCGGGTTGTCGTGCGCGACTTCCGCACCCGCCGCGCCCTGCCCCAGCCGCCGCTGCCGGTCGGGGTGCTGACGGCCCTCGCGTTCTCGCCGGACAGCAAGTCGCTGGCTATCGGCCTCAACGCGGCCACCTCGCCCGCGGACGTCTGGAGCTGGGACCTGAAGGGCGGCAAGCTGACCCGCTGGACCACCAGCGAAAGCGGCGGTCTCGACCCGGCGGCCATGGTCACCCCGACCCTGGTCAAGTTCCGCTCGTTCGACGATCTCGAAATTCCCGCCTGGGTCTCGCGCCCGAAGGCGCCCAGGGGTCCGGTCCCGGTCATCATCGACATTCATGGCGGCCCGGAGAGCCAGGACCGTCCAGGCTTCAACACCCGCCGCCAGTACTGGGCCTGCGAACTCGGCGTGGCGGTCATAGCCCCCAACGTTCGCGGCTCGGACGGCTACGGCAAGACCTATCTGGCCCTCGACAACGGTCCAAAACGCCAGGACAGCGTCAAGGACATCGGCGCCCTGCTCGACTGGATCGCCACCCAGCCCGACCTCGACAGGAACCGCGTCGTCGTCTACGGCGGCTCCTACGGGGGGTTCATGGTTCTGGCCTCACTTGCCGCCTACAACGACCGCCTGGCCGGGGCGATCGACATCGTCGGCATCTCCAGCTTCACCACCTTCCTGCAGAATACCGAGGGCTATCGCCGCGACCTGCGCAGGGTCGAGTACGGCGACGAGCGCGTGCCGGCGATGAAGGCGGTGTTCGACAGGATCTCACCGCTGAACCTCGCGGGGAAAATGACAAAACCGCTGTTCGTCATTCAGGGCCGCAACGACCCGCGGGTGCCCTGGACCGAAGCCGAACAGATCGTCGCCAGGGTTCGGTCCAACGGCGGGGAGGTCTGGTACATGCTGGCGGGCGACGAGGGTCACGGCTTCCGCAAGAAGCAGAACATCGACGCCCAGCGCGAAGCCGAGACGTTGTTCCTGCGCAAGGTGTTCAAGCTGTAGTCAGACTTTTCGGATCGGACCGTCGTAGCGGGCGACCGCCTCGTCAGACGTCACGAGCGTCACACCTTCGACCAGCGCCTGCGCCACAAGGATCCTGTCGAAGGGGTCCTTGTGCAGCAGCGGCAGGCTGTCGACCTGCAGCGCATGGTCGCCGGTGATCGCCAATTCAGTGTAGCCGTTCTCGATCAACCCGCGCTTCAGGAGTCGCGGATCGGCTCGGAAATCCGGGCGACCCAGCCCGCGCTTGATGGCGATCTCCCAAAGACTGGCCGCGCTGAATATCAGCCGATTGTCGGGGTTTTCGAGCAATTCAAGCGCTTGTGCCGATAGTCGATCAGGCTGCCCGGCCGCCCAGAGAAGCAGATGGGTGTCGAGAAGCAGGTTCATGCCACGCTGCCGTCGAACAACCCTTCGATCAGGTCAGCGCCCATTCTGTCGAAGTCGTCGGGAACAGCGATCTCGCCGGCCATGAACCCGAGGCGTCTGGCCTGACCAGCGCTCGGGGCATCGAGCCGCGAAACCTTCACCAACGGCTTGCCGGCCTTGGCGATTACGAACGGCGCCCCGTCAACGGCCTGTTCGACAAGGCTCGAGAGGTGCGTCTTGGCTTCATGAATGTTGACGGTGCGCATCGCATGTCCAGATGACTTAGTTTTGTAAACTTAGTTCAAATCTGACGATGACTCAAGCTTCCGGCGCAAGACATCGCGCGCGGCCTCCGCTAGGAACGCGCCCATGACCGCCTTTGCCGTATCGATCCGCCCGCAGCCGACCGTGCCAGTGCAGGGTTCGGACCTGGCCTTCCCCGTGCGCCGCATCCTCTGTGTCGGTCGCAACTACGCCGCCCATGCGCGGGAGATGGGCGCCGACACCCGCGAACCGCCGTTCTTCTTCAGCAAGCCCGCCGACGCCGTGGTGCTTCCCGGCGCGGACGTGGCCTACCCCTCGGCGACCAGCGATCTGCACCATGAGATCGAGCTGGTGGTGGCCATCGGCGACGGCGGGGCGATCTTCGGCTTCGCGGTCGGCGTCGACCTGACCCGCCGCGACCTGCAGAACGGCTTCAAGGCCAAGGGCCAGCCTTGGGACGCGGCCAAGGGCTTCGACGCCAGCGCCCCGATCTCGGCCATCGTCCCCTCGACCGGCGCGATCCCGCAGGGCCGCATCGCCCTCAGCGTCAACGGCGTGACCAAACAGGACGGCACGGTCGCCGACATGATCTGGTCGGTCGAGGAAATCCTCGTCGAGGCCGGCAGGCTGTGGAAACTCGAGGCCGGCGACCTGATCTTCACCGGCACCCCCGAAGGTGTCGGCCCGATCGCCCGCGGGGACCTTGTCGAAGGCTCGGTCGAGGGCGTCGGGTCGCTGTCGTTCAGGGTCGTCTGATGGGCCTGCTGCTGCACAGCGCCTGGCGCGCCTCGGCCCCCTACCGGGTCCGCATCGGCCTGAACCTCAAGGGTCTGGCCTACGACTACGCCCCCATCGATCTGGTCGCGAACCAACAGGGCGGCGAGGCTTATGGCGCGGTCAACGCCCAACATCTGGTTCCCGCGCTCGAAGCGGACGGCCATATCCTGACCCAGTCGCTGTCGATCCTCGAATGGCTGGAAGAGACCCATCCAGAGCCACCCCTTTTGCCGAAAGACGCGTTCGACCGGCAGGTCGTGCGCGCGATGTGCGGCATCATCGCCTGCGACATCCACCCGCTGAACAATCTGCGCATCCTCAAGCGGCTGGCCGCGCTCGGCGTGCCCAAGCCGGCGGTCGATGCCTGGGTCCACGGCTGGATCGGCGACGGCTTTGCGGCGCTGGAGCCGATGATTGCCAAACACGGGGCGGGCTTTGCCTTCGGCGCGACGCCGACCCTGGCCGATTGCGTGCTGGTGCCACAGGTCTACAACGCCCGTCGCTTCGAGGTGGACCTGTCGCCCTTCCCGGCCCTGGTCGCGGCGGCCGACGCCGCGGCGGAGCATCCGGCCATCGCCGCCGCCCATCCGAACAACCAACCTGACGCCATCGTCTGAGGGAAAGCCGTGCTCGAAGATCTCAAGGACAACAACCGCAACTGGTCGCGCCGCAAGACCGAGGTCGACCCCGACTTCTTCAAGCGGCTCGAGAACCAGCAAAGCCCTGAATATCTGTGGATCGGCTGCGCCGACAGCCGTGTCCCGGCCAACGAGATCGTCGGCCTCGATCCCGGCGAACTGTTCGTCCATCGCAACGTCGCCAATCTCGCCCCGCCGCAGGACGCCAACTATCTCAGTGTGCTGCAGTTCGCGGTCGACGTGATCAAGGTCAAGCATGTGATGGTCGTCGGCCACTACGGCTGCGGCGGCGTGCGGGCGGCGGTCGACGGCGTGCGCCGGGGCCTGGTCGACCACTGGCTGCACCCCATCCGCGAGGTCTACGCCGAACACCGCGATGCGCTTGAAGCCATGGAAGAGAAGGAACGCTGGGATCGTCTCTGCGAGCTCAACGTCATCCGCCAGGTGCAGAACGTCGCGTCGGACGTCTTCGTCCAGGACGCCTGGGCCCGGGGCCAGACCCTGGCGGTGCATGGCTGGTGCTATCGGCTCTCGAACGGACTGATCAACGATCTCGGCGTGACGGTTTCCAGCCAGCATCAGATCGACGAGTTGCGGCAGGGCTAACCCTTGATGCGCACCTTGGCGTGCGCCTCGCGACCCTGGCTGTCGACGACGGTCAGGGTGTAGAAGCCTGCCGCCGCGGGCCGCCAGACGGTCCGGCCGCTGACCGGGTCCACGCCCAGCGGCTGGCCTTCGACATACCAGCTGAGCCCCTCGCCGCCCGCCGACATAACCAGACCACGCGCGGCCGGGCCGAAGGCGTCGACCTGCACCGTCGCGCCGTCGGGCGGAAAGATCAGGTTGGGTCCGTGATCGGGCCGCTCCAGCGTCGTCAGGGCGCCTGGTGCGGCCTTGGGCGCGATGCGTGGCGGGGCTGTCCGGGGCGCGGACAGGATATCGGCGGCGTCGAACAGCATGGGCAGGGCGGCCTCGCGGCCGGTAAACCCGCCCCGCGCGCCGCCGTCGGCCCGGCCGGTCCAGACGATGATCACATAGCCCCCGACCACGCCGGCCGCGACCGCGTCGCGGAAGCCGTAGGAGGTGCCGGTCTTGTAGGCCATGCCCGGCCCGCCCAGCGTCAGGGCGTTGGGGATGCGCCCCTTGGGCGCCGGCGCCTCGCGCAGGATATCGAGCACCTGACGCGCCGACCCGGCCCGCACCAGTCGGCCGCCGCGCATCCGCTCGCGCCGTGCGGCGTCTTCCTCGGTCCAGGCCAGCGGCTTGGCCAGCCCCTCGTCACCGAGCGCGCAGTAGAGCACCGCCATGTCGCGGAGGGTCACGCCCTCGCCGCCCAGCGCCAGCGCCAGTCCCGGCGCGCGGGTCTTCGCGTCAGGCAGCACCAGCGTCACACCGGCCGACTCCATCCGCGCCAGAAAGTGTGACGGGCCGATCCGCTCCATCAGCGCCACGGCCGGGACGTTCAGCGAATGGGACAACGCCTCGCCGGCCGTCACCTTGCCCCGGAACACCCGGTCGAAGTCCTCCGGCTGGTAGTCGTTGAAGCGGGTGGCGACATCCTGCATCTCGGTGTCCGGCGCCGCGATGCCGTCGTCGAACGCGAAGGCGTAGATGAAGGGCTTCAACGCCGAGCCCGGCGAGCGCAGGGCGCGGGTCATATCAATCCAGCCGCCTGGCCGATCCAGCCCGCCCGACCCGACCAGCGCCCGCACGGCGCGACCCTTGATCTCGACGACCAGGATGGCGGCCGTGGCCTCGGCGCCCTGCTCGCGCGCATAGGCGGCGGCCAGCGGTTCGAGCCTCGCCTGCAAGGTCGCGTCAAGGGTGCTGACCACCGTCGCCTGTCCGACCGGCGCGGCGCGGGCCAGCTCGCCGGTGGCCTGCCAGGCCAGGGCCGGGAAATCCGAGCGGTCGGGCAGCAGCTCCTGATCCGCTTCGTCGGCCTCTGCCGGGGTCGCCAGACGCGCGGCGACCATGCGCTGCAACACGACATGGCGGGCGTCCCGCGCGGCGCTCGGGCGACGGTCCGGACGCCGCGCCTCGGGGGCCTGGGGCAGGGCGATCAGCAGCGCCTGCTCGCCGAGGGTCAAGGTCTCCGGCTCGTGCCCGAAGTAGGACAGGCTGGCCGCCCGCACACCCTCCAGATTGCCGCCGTAGGGCGCCAGCGTCAGATAGAGGGCGAGGATCTCGCGCTTGGAATAGCGCGCCTCCAACTGCACGGCCCTGACCATCTCGACCAGCTTGGCGCCGAAGGTTCGGGGATGGGGTTCGAGCAGGCGGGCGGTCTGCATGCTGAGGGTCGAGGCGCCGGAGACGATCCGTCCCCGCAGGATCGCTGAGCCGCCGGCCCTCAGCACCGCCACCGGGTCCACCCCGTCGTGCCGCCAGAACCGCGCGTCCTCGATGGCGATCAGCCGCCGCTGGAACGACGGGTCCGTCCGCTTGAGATCTGCCCGGATGCGCCAGCGGCCGTTCTCGACCGGCAGCGCCCGTAGCCACACACCGCGCCGGTCGAGCACCACCGGCGACGACCGCTGCCCCCGCGACAGATCAGGCGGGAACAGCGTGTCGGCGGTCAGCAGCACGACCTCGAGGGTCAGGAACGCAATCAGACCAAGGACAACGCCCCTCTCCCGAAGGGAGAGGGAGGGGCCCGACGCGACGCGGCGGGAGGGTGAGGGGTTACGCTGACGGCCGGCGTGCTCGTTCGACAAGGCTTCGTCAGTCTCCACCGTAACCCCTCATCCTCCCATACCGCCTCGCCTGCGGCGGCGCGGCAAGGGCCCCTCCTTCTCCCATGGGAGAAGGATCAGGACCCCGGCGCGATGGTCGTGCGACCGGACGCGCCGCGGGCATAGACCCCCGGCCGGTACATGTCGCGGGCTTCCGGCGCCGGCAGGAAGAAGTCGCCCGGCGTCACGGCTCGCGCCACATAGGCCATGGCAAAGGTCTTCGCTCCGGCAAGATCGAGGGCGGCGATGTAGCGGTCGTCGCGCGCCTCCTGCACGTCCACCCCGGACAGCTCGCCGAGGAATTTGAACGGTCCCGCCTTGGCGTCCTCGGGGCTGAGCACGGTCTCGATCTCCCAGCCGGCCGGCAGGGCGTCATCGACGACCAGCGGCACGGTACGGGCCTGGCTCGAGCGGCCGTAGACCAGCACGATCACGCGATCTCCCTGCCGCAGCGACGCGAGGTTCACCCCCGCGCCCTGCATGGTGAAGTAGCGCTTGTCGACCGACAGCCCGACGCCGGCCGCGCCGGGCGCCTCAACGGTCGTGCCGCGCACGGTCACGGTTCGCCACAGGGCGCCCGAGCCCCTGTTGGTGAACACCGCATCGGCCAGACGACCCACCGCCCAGCGCGGCGCGCCGCCGGCGGGCGCCAGGGCCATGGCGCCGGTCGAATCGATGCGCATCACCCCGGCCGCCTTCAGCATGAAGGAGGCGGCCTGGAGCAGGCGGGCCTGTTCCTGGGTGTTCAGCGAGTCGGGATCGCGGACGGCGTTCTCCAGCCGGCCTTGCAGGCTGCGGGCGATGTCGACCTCGCCGGCCTCGTAGGCCAGGGCGATGATCGCCGCGAGGTCGCGCAGCTGGCTCTGATACCAGTCCGCCTCGTCACGATAGCCGAGCGTCGCCACGGCGCGCTTGAAGGACGAGCGGGCCCGGGCCTTGTCGCCCATCAGGGCCAGACCGGCGCCGATCTGCGCGCGGGCCAGCGGCGAGTCGTCGTCCTTCATGTGAACGTCGTGCCACCAGCGCAGGCGGGCGAGATCGCCGCGGCCGGCCTTGGCCAGGATGTAGAGGGCATAGGCCGAGGCGCGGCTGCGCATCCGCTCGGTGGCCTTCTTGGAGTCCGCGTCGTTGCGGTACCACCACTCAGGATATTCGAGGCGGTAGGAGACGCTTGCCCAGCCTTCCGGCCGGCTGATCTGGCGCATGGCCTGCAGGGCGCGGTCCATGGCCGCCTCCGGCACCGGCGCGCCGCGCAGCCTGGCTTCCCACAGGAAGTCGGTCGCGTAGGCGCCCAGCCAGGCGTCAGCCTCGCCGTCGCCGACCCGCCAGAGGCCGAAGGCCCCGTCGAGGGTCTGGCGATCGAGCAGGCGACCGACGGCGTCATTCAGCGCCGCCGAAGACGATCGCCGCTTGGGATCGGGCGCCAGTTCGCGAGCGAACAGCAGCGGATAGGCCACCGAGACGACCTGTTCGGTGCAGCCGTACGGGTACCGCGACAGGGCCACGGCGATCGGGCCGGGGTCGAAGCCGCGGAACGGCGAGTAGCTGACCTGCAGGCTCACATCGCCGGCGGCCATGCCGGCCAGCAGCTGGGCCTGCGGCGTGAACGCCTCGCCGGGACGCTGCAGCTCCACGGTCGTCCGGGTCGTCGGGCTCCAGCCCAGGCGAGTCTGGATCGGATAGTCCTTGCC
>JBKJII010000302.1:0-9778 GCA_046598505.1 Caulobacter sp.
GCCCTCCTGCATCAGATGGTGCACGTGCGTGCGGTCCGCCGCGAACGGCGAGCGACGATGGGCGATCCGCCGGGCGATCAGCGTCAGACAGTCGATCACCGGCGGAGCGATCAGGAAGGGCGCCAGCACCGGCGTGACCGGGTAGACCGGGTTCTGGGTCAGGCGGAAACTCGCCCATGCGATCACCAGGCCCAGATAGGCGCTGCCGGAGTTGCCGAGGAACACGCTGGCCCGTTTGCGCCAGGGCGTGCGCAGATTGAAGGCGAGGAAGCCGGCCACGGCGCCCGCGATCAGGGTCAGGCCGTAGGTCAGGTCGCGATTGCCGGCATAGATCGAAGCCGCGATCAGCATCACCAGCGCACAGAGCGCCATCGAGCCTGCCAGGCCGTCCAGGCCGTCGCACATGTTCAGCGCGTTGATCAGCCCGACCGTCGCCAGCACCGTGAAGGGGATCGACAGGCCGCCGAGCGCCAGCGGCCCGAGGCCGAAAATCGGACCGATCTGCTCGACCTGCACATGGCCAATCAGAGCGATCGCCAGCCCCGCAGCGGCCTGGGCGACGATGCGGATTTGCCAGCGGATGTCCTTGAGGTCATCGACCACGCCGGTGACCAGCAGGATCAGGGCGGCGACGCCCAGGCCCTGAAGTTGCGGCGTCATGTGGGTCAGCAGCAGGGCCGGGATGATGGTGCCGATCGCGATCGCCAGCCCGCCGGTCACCGGCGTGGGTGCGGCGTGGTCCTTGCGGCCGCCGGGATGGTCGAGAAGGCCGATGCGACGGGCGAGTGGATCGAGGAGGTAGATGAGCGCGACGACGGCGCTGAAGGCGGCGAGCAGTTCGAGCCCGGTCGTCTTCCACACGATCAAATACTCCCCGGCAACGTCTGCGACAGCCTGCCGCGGACAATAGAACGAGCGGACATACTCGCCTGATATCAGGCTGGCAACCGACGTTCAGGCTGAATCTATCGAAGTAAAACGGCTGTTCGTCACGCTTCCGTCGTAAAGCGGCGCAACGGAATTGGATCCGGGGAACTTTACTGGTCATCAGATGCAGCGTTGTTCATTCTGAGGCAGGCCAAAAACAAAGATGATGAACGTCGCCTTTCGTCTTGACGCTCTGGAGAGCGTCCCGGATAACGCGCCGGTCGGGTGGGCGGGCGCGGCAGCGCGTTTCGCGCTGGACGACCGCGCCTGCCCGCCGCCCGACCAGGGGTTCGGAGCCGGTCTGTGATTGATCTTCATTGTCATCTGTTGCCAGGCATTGACGACGGCCCGCCGGACGTTGAGACCGCGCTTGAGATGGCGCGGATCGCGGTCGAGGACGGCATCGAGATCATTGCCTGCACCCCGCACATCTACCCGGGCATGTACGAGAACAACGGTCCGGACATCCTGCGCCGCGTCGCCGCCTTGCAGACCGTGCTGGACGACGCCGGCATCGCCTTGAAGCTGGTCGCCGGCTGTGACGCCCATCTGACGCCGACGATGGTCGCGGAACTGAACAGCGGCCACATCCCGACCCTGGCCGGGTCGCGCTATTTCCTGTTCGAACCCCCCCACCACGTTGCGCCGCCCAGGCTGGAGGAGACGGTGCTGTCCACGATCGCCGCCGGCTATGTGCCGATCGTCACCCATCCCGAGCGGCTGTCGTGGATCGAAAGCCACTACGCGATCATGCAGCGTCTCGTCGCCGGCGGGGCCTGGATGCAGTTGACGGCCGGCGCCCTGACCGGACGGTTCGGCAAACGCCCGCAATACTGGGGCGAGCGCATGCTGGACGAGGGTCTTGTGCATGTCATCGCCACGGACGCCCACAATCTGCGTAACCGCAAGCCGAGGCTGACGGAGGCGACCGAGGCGGTCGCCGTACGCCTCGGCGAACGGGGCGCCATGGACATGGTGTTGACGAGACCCCGTCTCGTGCTTGAGAACGCCGATCCGTCGCGAGCGCCTGCCCCTGTTGGCGTTCCCAGGTCGCCCACAGGTTTCAAAGCCTTGCGGCGTCTATTTAGCGCCGCTTGAATCCGGCTGTTCGTGCGTTGGAGACTCTGATGGTCCGCAAATTCGCTCTCGCCGTGCTGCTTCTGGCGCCTGTTCTGTTGTCGGCATGCGCCTCCGACTCCGTCGGAACCAATGCGCAGGTGGGCGGCTATTTCGGGCCGCCCGATCCCGTGAAACTGGCCCCGGCCACGCAACAGACGGGCTACCGTATCGGCCCGATGGATGTGCTCGACATCACGGTGTTCCAGGTCCCGGACCTGACGCGCTCGGTGCAGGTCGACGCCGCCGGCCAGATCATCCTGCCGCTGATCGGCTCGGTGAACGCCGCAGGCAAGACGGTCACCGAGCTCCAGACGGACGTCGCCGTCAGGCTGAAGGAAAAGTATCTCCAGTCGCCCGAAGTGACGATCTACGTGAAGGAGTTCGCGAGCCAGAAGGTCACCGTCGACGGGGCGGTGGTTCAGCCGGGCGTGTATCCGATTACCGGCCGCACAACGCTTCTCCAGGCGCTGGCCATGGCCCGCGGTCCCGACCGGGTAGCCAACGAGTCGCGCGTGGTCGTGTTCCGCACGATCAACAGCCAGCGTATGGGCGCGATGTTTGATATCAGGGCGATCCGCGCCGGCACGGCCGATGATCCCGAAGTCTATGGAAATGACGTGGTCGTGGTGGAGCGCTCCGGTATGAAGAGCCTGTTCCGGGACGCCACCGGCGCGATGCCGATCCTCGGGGTCTTTGCTCCCGCTCTTTGACTTTAAGCTTGCGACAGCTCACGCCGCCGGCGTGAGCCTTATCCGGACTGGACGACTTGCGTGAGGGCCTATGAATCGCGGTGACGACGATCGGAACTGGAACGGGGATCCCGGGGACCGGGGCTACCTGACCACCGCCTCGCCGCGGCCCATGGTGGTGCGCGGGGGCCGTCAGCTGGCCACGAACACCGGGCGATTTGACGATCGCGACGAGGCCGGGCCGGAAATCAACCTGCTCGCCTACTGGCACGTGCTGGTGAAGCACCGGCTGGTGATCGGCGGGATCATTGCCCTGACCCTGGTCCTGGGCGTCATCGTGACGCTCGCCACCACGCCGATCTATCGCGCCAGCGCGACCATCCAGATCGACCGGGAGGCGACCAAGGTCGTCGATATCGAGGGCGTCGACAGCGCCGAGACCCGCGACCCGGAATTCTACCAGACGCAATACGCCCTGCTGAAGAGCCGGTCCCTGGCCTTGCGCGTCGTCCAGCGCGAGAACTTCGCCAACGACACCGCCTTCATGAGCCAGAAGTCGACCTCCCCGTTGTCGGGTCTCGCCCGGATGATGGGTCGCGAGAAGGCGACGCCGGCGCTGGCCGGAACGCGGGAGCAGCGTGAGCGCCGCGCGGCCGGCATCCTGCTGCGCAGCCTCTCCATTGATCCGGTTCGCGGCTCTCGCCTGGTCAAGATCAGCTACGAAAGCCCTGACCGTGACGTCGCCGCCCGGGTGGTCAACGCCGTTTCCGAAAACTTCATCGGCTCCAACCTGGACCGTCGCTTCGAAGCTGCCGGCTATGCCCGCAAGTTCCTCGAGGAACGGCTCCAGACGGTCAAGGCGCAGCTGGAATCCTCGGAAAAGGCGCTCGTGGCCTATGCCCAGGCGCAGGGCATCGTCAATGTGAACGTGGCCGTCTCCTCGACCACGGGCACCGCCGCCGACACCGCCAGTCAGTCCCTGACGGCCTCGGATCTGGTGGCGATGAACACCTCGCTGGGCATGGCCAAGGGCGATCGCATCCGCGCCGAGCAGCGCTGGCGCCAGGCCCAGGTGTCAGGCAACGCCCTGCCCGAGGTTCTGGCCAGCCCGACCATCCAGGCCCTGCGCGCGCAGCAGACGACGCTGCAGCAGAAGTATCAGGAGGGCCTGTCGACCTATAAGCCCGACTTCCCGATGATGGTCTCGCTGAAGGCGCAAATCGACTCGGTCGACAGCCAGATCCAGCAGGAAGTGTCGACGATCAAGCAGTCGATCCGGGCCCAGTACGAGACAGCCCTGCGTCAGGAACAACAGATGTCGGGTCAGGTTTCAGGCCTGAAATCCGGTGTGATGGACCTGCGCAACCGCTCGATCCAGTACAACATCCTGCAGCGCGAGGTGGACACCAACCGCAGCCTGTATGACGGCTTGCTCCAGCGCTACAAGGACATCGGCGTCGCCGGCGGCGTGGGGACCAACAACGTCTCGATCGTCGACCGGGCCGACATGCCGCGCTCGCCCTACAAGCCCAAGCTGCTGATCAACCTGGCCATCGCCGGCGGTATCGGCCTGCTGCTGGGTCTGGGCGCCGCCTTCGGCCTGGAGAGTCTCGACGAGACGGTCAAGGTGCCCGAGGACATCGAAGGCAAACTCGGCCTGCCGCTTCTGGGCGCCATCCCGATGCTGGAGAAGGGCGGCTCCATCGAGGAGGCCATGTCCGACGCCCGAAGTTCGCTATCGGAAGCCTACTATTCCGTTCGAACGGCGCTGCAGTTCTCGACCAACGACGGGGTGCCGCGAAGCCTGCTGGTCACCAGCGCCCGGCCGTCGGAGGGCAAGTCCACCTCGGCCGTCGCCCTCGCGCGCAACTTCGCCAAGCTGGGCATGAACGTGCTGCTCGTCGACGGCGACCTGCGCAATCCGTCGCTGCACCGCGCCCTGCGCGCTGACTCCAGCACGGGCATCACCAACTACCTGACCGGGGCGGCGACGCTGGCCGAGCTGGTGCAGGTGACCGATCAGCCCAACCTCGCCTTCATCCCCTGCGGCCCGTTGCCGCCGAACCCGGCGGAACTGCTGGCCGGCTCCAAGATCCGCTCGATGATCGCAGACGCCGAACAGGCCTTCGACCTGCTGATCATCGATGGTCCGCCGGTCATGGGTCTGGCCGATGCGCCCCTGCTGGCCAGCGCCGTCGCCGGCACTGTCCTCGTCATCGAGGCCGGCGCGACCCGTCAGGGTCTGGCCAAGGCCGCGCTGCGTCGCCTGGCCCTCGGCAACGCCCGCATCCTGGGCGGCATTCTGAGCAAGTTCAGCCTCAAGAGCGCCGGTTACGGCTACGGCTACGGCTACGGTTACGGCTATGCCTACGCCTATGACTACGACTATGGGCGCAAGCAGCTTCCCGGAAAGAAGTAGGTCCGTTGATGCCGCCAGGCCCGGGACGCGGCCCGCTGCGGGTCCGCAGATCAGAAGGCGCTTCCGAAGGCGGCGTTCGGGGCCCCGTGTGGCGGCGCGTCGATCTGATCTGGATCGTCGCGCTCGCGGCCCTGGGGCTGGCGGCCGCCTGGAGCATTCTGTCCGCCGGGCTGGCGGACCGGCTGGCGGGGAGCAATCCCGGGGCAGCGCTTGCCTGGCGCGGCAATGATGACCTGGCGCTGGTCGGCATGGCCGAGCGCGAACTCGGCGCCGGGCGAATGGCATCGGCTGAGGCCTATGCGCGCCGGGCTCTGGCCGCTGATCCCTTGCAGGTCCCGGCCCTGCGCGTTCTTGGCCTGACGGCGGCGAGACGCGGCGACGTGGGCAGGGCGCGGGCCTTCATGACCGCCGCCGGCGCGCGCAATCACCGCGATCCGGCATTGCAGGTCTGGCTGCTCAATGACGCCGCCGCCAGGGGGAACTATGACGAAGCCTACGCGCGGGCCGACGCCCTGGCGCGGGCCGAGCCGGATCTGACCCGGCGTCTGTTTCCGACCATGATGAGCATGGCCATGCGACCGGCCGGGCTTGACGCGCTGGCCCACCGGCTGGCGCTCGAGCCGCCCTGGCGTGGGGGCTTCCTGAACAACTGGATCCGCCTGGCCCCAAGCGCCGACGGCCCGATCAGCCTGATGGACGAACTGGCCGTCCTGGGCTCGCCGGCCACGCCGATGGAAAAGGCTGTCATCCAGGCCCGCCTCGTGCGCGATGGCCGGTTCCAGCAGGCCTTTGTGCTCTGGGCCCAGGACCTGCCACGCGATCAGCTCAACAATCTCGCCGACGTCAATGACAGCGGCTTTGACGGCGTTCCGGCCGACGGTCCGTTCACCTGGGCGATCGAGCGCCAGGCGCGGGCCGTGGCAGACTTCGAAACCGCGCCCGGCCGGCCCGGCCGCGCCCTGCATCTGATGTTCGACGGTCGTCCGACGCCACAGGTGATCGTGCGCCAGTTGCTCGTGCTGCCGCCTGGACCGCGCGTGCTGACCGGCGAAGTGCGGGCCGACCGTTTTGAAGCCCTCGAGGGGCTGAGCTGGAGCATACGATGCAACGGAGAAGGCCGTCAGGTTGTCGCTGAAGCTACGCCGATCACGACCTCCACCGGCTGGCGGCGCTTCACGGTCGCCTTCGATGTGCCCGCCGCCGCGTGCGAGGGCCAGTGGCTGTCACTGAGCGTTCTCGGCCAGAGCGCCGGCGCCCGCCGCGTCAGCGGAGACGTCTGGTTCGACAACATCACCGTCCAGCGCTGATCCGCGCCCGGCTTCAGCCCAGAAGTTCGCGATAGACGTCCAGGGTGCGGTCGATGACGATCGTTTCGTCGAACTGCGCCATGGCCTTGGCGCGCGCAGCCTGTCCCAGGCGATGCGCGAGCGCCGGGTCGTCCTGCAGGCGCGCGATGGCGGCGGCCAGGGGCGCCGCTTCCCGGACCGGGCAGAGCAGGCCGTCCACGCCGTCCGTAACGACCTCGCGACAGCCGGGCACATCCGTGGTGACCAGCGGCAGGGCGCAACCGGCGGCCTCGATCAGGGTCTTGGGCAGGCCTTCCCGATAGCTCGGCAGCACGACCACATCGACCGACGCCAGAAGCCCGGCCATGTCGCCGACGTGGCCCAGCCACTGGACCAGACCCTCGTTCACCCACGCCTGCAGATCCGCCGCCGAGGCGGAGGCCGGGTTGCCCGGATCGGGGTCTCCGGCCAGCAGGAACTCGATCGCACGGCCCTCCGTCTTCAACATCCGTGCGGCGTCGATGAACTCCTGAAGGCCTTTGTCCCACAGCATCCGCGCCGCCAGCAGGACCCGAAGCGGGGCGTCCGGCGCGCGAACGCGCTCGTTGGCCTTGAAGCGTGAAAGGTCGACGCCGGAGCCAGGAATGATGTGCACCCGGTCGGGCCTGACGACGCCGACACCGACGAACTCGGCGTGGTCGTCGGGGTTCTGGACGATCAAACGCGCGCGGGGACTGTCGAAGGCGAAGCGGGCGAGGGTCTTGACCACGGGACGCAGGGCCCGCGCCTTCAAGGAATTGCTGATGAAAACATAGCCCATTCCGGCCACGGCGTTGACCCGTCCGCGGACCCCGGCGAGTTGTCCGGCCAAGGCGCCGTAGACGGCCGGCTTGAGGGTGAAGCCGTGGACGATGTCGATGCGCTCGGCCTTGAGGATCCGCGACAGGCGCCAGACCAGACGGGCCTCGCCGAACGGATTGAGGCTGCGGCGGTTCATCGGCAGCGGCCGCCAGTCGAACCCCATTTCGCGAAGACGAGGTCCGAACTCACCATCCGGCGACAAGAGGACCAGCTGGTGACCCATGTCACGCAGCCGGCGCGCCAGCGAAAGACGGAAGTTGAACAGGTACCAGTCGGTGTTGGCGAACAGGGCGATCCGCAGCGGTTCCGGGTCAGGCATGGCTCAGGCCTTCCCGGCGGCGAGGGACGTCGCTGCGGCCATGAAGTCCTCGTCGTACATCGGGGCATCCCGCCATTGCGCGATGGCTGCCCGGCTCAGCGCCTCGAACCTGGCCGGGTCGCGCAGCACGGCGTCAATGGCCGCCGCCGCCTGGTCCTGGTCCCGGTAGACGATGGCGTTCTCGCCGTCGCGGCAGTAGCGCGCGACCTCGCCGACGGGGGTCACCACCGGAACGAGACCGAGTTGCATCGCTTCCACGGACGCCATGGCCATGCCCTCGAAGTCGCTCAGCTGAACGAACAGGCTATGGCCGGCGGCCAGCGCTGATATCCCGGCGAAATCCATCGGACCCTCGAAGACGACCCGGTCCGCGACGCCCAACTCCCGGGCCAGCTGGCGGATGTCGGCCAGTTTGCCGCCGTCCGGGCCGATCAGGGTCAGGCTGATAGCCGGATGGGCCGGCGCCAGCGCGGCCACCAGACGCACCGCGCGATCAATGCGCTTCTGGTGCTTGATGCGGCCCCAGTAGATGAGCTTCGGCGCCGGGTCGGTCCGGACAAGCCCCTCCGGCCGGTGCAGCACGAATGAAATGGCGCGAGCCTTGGGTGAGTTTGCGTCCCGCCCGATCCGCGACCGCAAGGTCTGCATGGAGTCCGCCCAGACCGCGTCGGCCAGCCGGCGGTTGACGCCGGTCACGATCGCGTCGACCACATGCCGCGACTCCGCCAGGTGAAGGAACACCACCAGCCGGGCCCTCGGTCCGAAGAACCGGATCAGCAGGAACGCCAGCCAGGTCTTCCACAGCGAGAAGACAATAACGTCCGGCTTCATGCGCCGGGCTTCGCGCAAGGCGAAAAGGGCCGTGGCCAGGCCGCCCGGCCGCCCGCGTGCATAGACGGCGTGATCAATGCGAGCGACAGGGTCCGTCGGCTCGCGGTCCAGGAACAGCAGGCGGATGTCGCCCTTCATGCGCTGCGCCGCGAAACGGGCGGCCAGTTCGACTCCGCCGATCCCGTCATCGGGGATGATATGCAATACGCGCGTCATGCGGCCGCCAGATGTCGAGTGGGCCGCAGCCCGAAGGAAATACGGTGCAAAGCTTAGGATGCTATGCGGCAACGCGGAACAGCGATCCTGGGGCGTCGGTCCGATTTTCGTCCGGAGACTCGCCTGTGGCGAGAAATGCATGGGACACGCGACGGATCATCAATGTCCTGGCGTTGAAAGGGTGTATGGAGTCGTCCCGGCGCCTAATTTGGGAACCAATAGAGGCTCCGAGCGTCTACGAATGTGGCAGTCAGGTTTCAGGGATATGAAATCTCGGAAGGCCGGCTGACTCCAGTTGCACTGCGGTGCAGCGTGCGCTAATGAATTTTTTGCCTGCGGCGTCGTGTCGCAACAGGCTCGTTTTTTTGAGGGGTTTCCCATGATGCGTCGTGTTGCTGTTGCGACAGTTGTCGGCCTCCTGCTTGCAGGCCAAGCCGCCGCCGCTGATGTCCGCGTGGCGGCAGTCACCGGCTCGGTGATGGTCAACCAGAACGGCCGCTTTGTTCCCGCGACCCGCGGCGCCGCGCTCCAGGCCGGCGACCGGGTGATGGCGACCAACGGTTCGGCCAGCATCGTCTACGGCGATGGCTGCAACGTCGCGGTGACCGCCCGGTCGATGGCCACGGTGGCGGCGGCTTCGCCCTGCGCCGGCGGTTCGAGCAACATTGTGAAGGTCGCTGACGGTGATCGCGATCGCGATCGTGGCGGCGCCGTCGGTTACGACGACGACTACGATCTGTGGCTCTGGCTGACTTGGGGCATCATCACAGCGGCCGTGGTCGGCTCCGCAGTGGGCAACGACGAACACCCGTCCAGCCCGTAGGACTGACCGACCTTTCCCGCCAACTCCGGGTATTACGAACAAGCCGTGCAGAGACCTCGCGACAGCAGCCTCTCTGTGCGGCTTTTTCCTTGGGCGGTTTTCAGCTTCCTCGTCATCGCCATGGTCCTGGGCGGCGCCTCACGCGCCGACGTCCTGACGCCAGACATCGTCGCGCTTGCTGCGTTGCCGGTGCTGGGCATGGCCCTGTGGCGGCTGCGATCAACCTTTCCCGCCGACTGGCGGTTTCCGCTCGCGGTGATGGGTGGCATAGTCCTCCTTCCCCTCATC
>JBKJII010000187.1:0-5898 GCA_046598505.1 Caulobacter sp.
GTCGGGTTTGACCCGACATAGCGCAGGCGACTGATCTGGCGGTCCGAGAAGGCCTTGCCCATCGTCGCCAGCATGTCGTCGTCCAGCGTGCCGCGCCACGACGGCAGAACGCCGGAGGCCTGGTCGATGTCGGCCTTGTAGGCCCAGCGATAGTGGAACATCGCCTTGGTCAGCCACTCGTCGCCGTAGTCTTCCAGCAGGGCGTCAAGGAAGGCGAGCGCGGGACTGGCGGGTCGAATGGACCGGCCTTCATGGTCTTTCTCGAAGCGGCGGATGAGCGGGGTCGAATCCGTGACCGCCGTCAGTTCGCCGTTGTCGCCCGGCAGGTAGAAGGTCGGCAACAGCCGCACCTTGGGAACCGGATACCCGGCGGGCTCCCGGCCCGGCCAGAACAGCCGGTACGGAATGCGCCGATAGCGCAGAACGGCCAGCATCTTGCGGCTGTAGGGCGAGCCGGGCGCCCCACTCAGCGATATGGTGTCCATGGGTGGTCTCCAGTTCAGAGGATGAGCAGGGCGATCTGGACGAAGGCGGCCGTCAACAGCAGCAGCAGCGCCACCGACAGGCGTGGCGGCATCAACAGCATCAGGACAGGCCGGGTTGGAAACGAGAAGGTCTCCGCAGTGCCGAGGATCTTGAAGTCGTGGATATCCTGGAACGCCGGGTGCGTGGCCATTGCGATCATGTCCCGGCGGCTGCGGTAGCGCATGTAGCCGATGATCGACCAGCCGGGGTCGGGCCCGACCTTCCAGGCGTCGATGTAGCCCGCGATCTTGCGAGCGGCGAGGGCAGGGTGTCCGCCGCGGGCCAGCAATGCCGGCATGAAGGTCCGCGTGTAACGTTGCATCAGTTTCTGGCGTGGAGTCGGCGCGCCGGTTTCGGGGTGCGGCGCCTCGCCCGTGGCGATTCTGACCAGGTTGAACATGAAGAACTCGCGGCCGTCGTCCGCGGCGAGAAAGGCGCGCAACGTGGCGGGGTCATTGTGTTCAGCGCCCCGGCCGGCTTCGACCTTCGCCATGAAGGCCTCGACCTCCGCCGGCTTCAACGGGCCGCGCCAGTTGTCGTACCAGGCGCGGAACAGCAGGTAGAGCGCCAGCGCAACGGCCCAGAGCCAGGGGTTGATCATCGAATGCCTCTCGCCGGGTCGTTACCGGCCTCGAATAAGTTGGCACGCATAATGTCAATATAATCGCGAAGGGGAAGAGCGAACGACGGAATTTGAGCTCGTCACGCGCCGCTGTTAGCGTCCGGCCATGACCGCAAGCGCGAGCCCAATCCTGACGCCGAGTTTGCGCGACCTGACTCTGACGGCGCTGAAGATCGGCTGCCTCGGCTTTGGCGGGCCGGCCGGGCAGATCAGCCTGATGCATCGCGTCTTCGTCGACGAGAAGAAGTGGATCGACGAGCCGCGCTTTTTCCATGCGTTGAGCTTCTGCACCCTGCTGCCGGGACCGGAGGCCCAGCAGCTCGCGACCTACGTCGGCTGGACCCTGCGCGGCACGGTCGGCGGACTGATTGCAGGCGCGCTGTTCGTGCTGCCGGGCGCGGCGCTGGTGCTGGCCTTGTCCTGGCTCTACGCGGCGCATGGGGATCTCGCGCCGGTGGCGGCGGCCTTCGGCGGGGTCAAGGCGGCGGTGCTTGCTCTCGTCGCGGAGGCGCTGGTGCGTGTCGGCAAGCGGGCGCTGAAGGGCAGGGCGGAGGCGATCATCGCCGCGACGGCCTTCATTGCCCTGGCCATGTTCGCCTTGCCGTTTCCCCTGGTGGTCCTGGGCGC
This sequence comes from Caulobacter sp., assembly GCA_046598505.1. Classification (GTDB taxonomy): domain Bacteria; phylum Pseudomonadota; class Alphaproteobacteria; order Caulobacterales; family Caulobacteraceae; genus Caulobacter. The sequence goes on from JBKJII010000187.1 coordinate 1,775, forward strand.
CGGGATCGTCGGATTGCTGCGCGGGGCCCCCGATATGACCGCAGACGCCGCTCCGGCGATCGCCGGTCCACAGAAGAGCCGTACCGCCAGAACCATCGGCTTCTGGGTGGCCCTCTGGCTTGCCCCACTGCTCGCCAGCAGCCTGGTCTTTGGCGAGGGGCACTGGCTGACCCGTCTGGGCGCAGTGTTCGCCACGCTCGCGGCCACGAGCTTCGGCGGGGCCTACGCCCTGCTGGCCTGGCTTCAGCAACAGGCAGTGGAAGCCCAGGGCTGGCTGACCACAGCCCAGATGGTCGATGGCCTCGGCCTCGCGGAAACGACGCCAGGACCGCTGGTGCTGGTCAATCAGTTCGTCGGTTTCATGGCCGGCTGGAACGCCACGGGCGGCAAGGCGGGCTGGGCGGTAGCCGGGGCGGCCATGGCCCTTTGGCAGACCTTTATCCCGTCGTTCCTGTTCATCTTCGCCGGCGCGCCCTGGTCGGAAACCCTGCGACGCAGCCCCAGGGCTCGTGGCGCGCTGGGCGCCATCACGGCCGCCGTGCTCGGCGTCATCGCCAGCCTGGCGGTCTGGTTTGCAATCCACGTGCTGTTCGCCGCCAGCACTGCCGTTCGCTGGCCCTGGGGTGGTCAGGTCTGGCTACCGGACCTCACCAGCCTCGACATCGTCACGACGCTGCTGGCCGTGACGGCCGGCGTCGCCCTGATCCGTTTCAAGGCCAACGTGGTCCTGGTGATCCTGGCCTGCGCCGGCGCGGGCGTGCTGCGGTGGGCAGTGGGGTAGGGCTCTACGACCCCGGCCGGGTGACGTAGAAGCTGGCGTTGTTGCCGACGGCGGTGGAGGTGCTGTTGATCACCCGGCCCGAGCCGACCGTCGTTGTGGCCGTGGAGCCGACGTCGGCGTTGTTGGTCTGGCGGCTGTCGACGGTCATCGAGCCATAGCAGGCCGCGCAGGCGTAGCCGGTGACGTCGTTGCCGACGGCCGTGGCCCGTGCGTAGCCGTCGTATCCGTCGGTTCCACTGAAGGCGGCGACAGCCTCGACCCCGCCGCCCGTGTTGAGCTGGACGTTCTCCAGCACGACGGCCTCGCCCGAATTGCCGGCCAAGGTGGAGTTGCCGACGGCATAAGCTGTCGCCGCGGCCTCGCCATACTGCCATGCGCTGCCCTCGGCCTGGGCCCGGACATAGGACTGGTTGAACTGGGTGGTGGTCACATCGAGCAGCACGCCCTCATTGGTCGCGGCGGTCAGGTTGCCGCTTGCGGTGGCGCTGGTGCTGGCCGTCTGGACAGTGCCATAGGCGGTGAACTGACTGGCCTGGGTCAGGGCGGCGGTGTTGCTCTGGTAGACGATGCTGCGCGAGGCTGAGGCGTCCGTGCCGACCAGGCTCATGACGTTGCCGGCCGCCACGCCAGATACGTCCGCCGTGCCGCTGACATAGCCGATGACCGCGCCGCCGTCCGCCAGCACCGAGGCGCCGCTGGTCTGGTTGACCAGGACCCCGGCCGAGCCGTTGGTCAAGCCGATGGAGACGCTGTTGACCGTCGCGGTGGTCGCGAGACCCACATCGCCGGCCTCGGCGGTGTCGGCCTCGAGCATGCCGATGGCCGTGACGTTCGGGGCGGCGGTGGCGATCTGGGTGTAGACCCCGACCATCGTGCCCTGGGTCGTCCCCGCCTCAACGGCGTTGCCGATGGCGGTCGTGTTGATCTGCGAGCTGTCGCCCATCTCACCGGTGACGTTGACGGTGGTCGTGCTGATGGCCGAACCGGCCATGGTCTGGTTGCTGATGACGTTGAGGTCGGCGTCGACCGTCGAGCCGATCAGGTTGTTGCCGGTGGCGGACGTCGCCGCGTTCACGCCCTCGGTCGTCGAGACAACATTGATCACCTGGGTCGCGAACACGTCGCCCAGCTGAATCTGGTTGTTGATAACCTCGCTGGGCGAGGTCTGGGCCTGGCTAGTACCGGCCGCGCAGAGGAGCGCGATCACCGGTGCCGCGGCCATCGTTCCAGCGATCAGGCTGCGCACGGGTCGTCGCATTGTTGGTCCCCAGGTTGTTGTAGGCCGGCGTGAAGCCGCCCGTGGCGCCAGTTGTGCCGCCCCCCAGCGGATCGACGTTCATGCAGGCCTGCGGGCCCGGCATGCCATACAGATTGGCCGACATCTCGACCGTGGCCCGCTCGATCAGCGCGCGGACAGCCAGCTGCACAGGCTCGAGCGCGCCGGTGCCGGCGGAAATGTCGAACACGTTGCCATTGAGGAAGTCGAACAGGCCAATGCCGACCTCGCGGCCGACAATCTGCTTCTGGTAGGAAATGACGTCGACGACCTCGAGCGTTCGCGTGTTCACCAGCCGCAGGTCGAGGGCGATGTTCATCACGAAGATGCGGTTGCGGAAGCTGCCCTTGGCGCCGTCGGCGTCGCGATCGCCGGCCAGCAGGTCGGCGCCGGTGGAACGGATGTTGTAATTCAGTTCGGTGATGCCGCCGGTGACGTAGAAGTCCGAACCGGCTACCTGGCCGGAGAAGATCTTGCGCGGATCGACCGGTCCATCCGTGCCGGGCGTCGGGCCGTCGCTGACCAGCTTGTTGTTGGCGTATTTGAGCTCGAGTTCCGACACCGATGTGTCGTAGCGCTCGACCTGGGGCACGCCGGCCTTGGCGAAGGCCGTCATGGCCATCATCGAGGCGCCCTGGGTGACCTTGCGGCCCGACCCGTCGGCCTCTTCCTTGCCGGTCATGTCGCTGATGCGGCCGACCGCGATGCGCGGCGCGCGCAGATTGTACTGCCGGGCGTACTGGGCGATGCAGACCAGCGCGTCGGTGTAGGGCGTCGGGTTGGCTGTGACCGGCGCGGTGCCGATCGGCGTGGCGTACAGGCCGTTCGGGCCGGCCACGGGCGTGGCGCAGGCTGAAAGGGCGAGTGAACTGGCGGTAAGCAGCGCGCCGATGCGCGCTCCAGCGCTGGTCATCAGTTGCCCCCGTTTGTCGTGGATCCGGCGGTGACGTTGCCGGTGTTGGTCTGGACGGAGGAGACGATCACGGTGTTCCAGTTGCCCTGGGTGACGACCACCAGGTTGTTGCCGATGGCCGTCGAGCTGCCACCGCCGACGCCGGTCGAGCCGCTGAACACGCCGCCGCTGATCGAAGAGTAGTTGCTTTGCGTCTCGCCGCTCTGGATCAGGCCGTCAACGATGAGCCGGTTGCCCGAGGAGTCGCGCGTGCCGTAGTCGACGCCGCGGTTCTCCTGGCCCGAGACCCGGCCGTAGCCGGCATTGAACGAGGCGGAGTTGGTGCTCATCTGCTGGGCCTGGGCGGCCGATGCGGCGCTCAGGCCGGCGACCAGCACCGCGGCGCCGGCTGCGATGAGCGACTTGGGATTAAACGCCGCCATGAAAAAAGCTCCGCACGGATAAGATGCACGCCAGCGCACAAGCAATGAGCGTGCCAAAACAGGACAGCTTTCATCCTGAGGGCGAACCCTTGGTGATTTGGTTAAGGCGAGAGGAAAATGCGTGAGCGAGATTGAGGGTGAGAGCACCGGGCCGGAGACCCCGCTCCGTGAACCGGCCTTCAACGCGCCTGCCGTCAGTCTGGCCTTCGTCGCCCTGCTGCTGATCGCTTACGCCGTTCAGGTTTTCCTGCTTTCGCCAGACGACGTGATGGCGCTCGCCCTGTCCTCGCCTGCCCTCGCGCGGGGACGCTGGTGGACGCTGATCAGCCACATCTTCCTGCACGGCGGACTCCTGCATCTGTTCATGAATGTGGGAGCGGCCATCGCCTTCGGCCCGGCCGTCGCCCGGCACTTCGGTCCGGGTCCGAGGGCGGCGGGGACGTTTCTGCTCTACGTGCTGGTCTGCGGTATCGCCGGCGGCCTCGGCTATATCGCGATGCATCCGGGATCGCAGGACCAGGTGATCGGCGCGTCCGGTGCGATCAGTGGCCTGTGGGGCGGCGCTGCGCGGTTGCTCGGCCGGTGGCGCGGGCTGTCAGGGCTGTGGGACCCGCCCGTTCGCGGCCAGATCCTTGCGGTGGTCGTCATCAATCTGCTCATCGGGCTGACGGGCTTCGCGGACGGCGGCCTGCACATCGCCTGGGAGGCGCACATTGCCGGCTTCGTCGCCGG
>JBKJII010000259.1:0-10607 GCA_046598505.1 Caulobacter sp.
CGGCCCTGTCTGGGAACCGCGCTATCTGACTGAGGTCGTGGGCGAAGGTCAGGCGCACGGTCTGGAGTATCTCTGCGATGCTGTACCCGGACCCGGAGAGCTCTTCCCTCCCGACGCCCTTCCGATCACCGACGACGCGCTGCGGCTGAGACCATTGCAGGAGCAGGACTTCGTTGTTCAGAGGCGATTCCGCCAATCGATCTTCCATCGACGCGGTCAGCGCAACCCGGCGGCGGAACCGTTGCGGCTGCCAGACCTCTTCGCGTCAACCGATCTCAGGCCAGCGACCTCTCCGGACCCAGGGGTCTTCAGATTTGTTCGCGGCGAAAACGAAATCAGCACGACCGACGCCACCTTCGCGAGGGGCCTTGTGGCGATAGGTGAGTGCCATCCCAACGCCTGCCCGCTCGCTGCACTCGACCTGGGGAACCAGGGCTGCGAAGCGCTTCTGAAACTGGTCGAGAACCAGCTCGTCACCCTGCAGACGGGGCCCTTTCCAATGGCCGGGATGCCTCCAGCAAGGCCCCGGGCCAGCGGGCTGGCACGGTGGCAGTTGAGCCAAGGCCTGGACACGCTGACCGCCCTGCACCATCGCGCCGTCAGGATCACCAGTCCCGAACTGGGGACGTTCCTTCAGCGGCTGGACGGCACGGCCTCGATCAGCGATCTGTCGCGACTGCTGGAAGCCGATCTGGGCCTGCAACTCGGACCGCAACAGGTGGAAGACGCCGTCCGGCAGGCCTGCGCCTACGGTTTGGTGGAAGGCTGAAGGCCCCGCGATTGAGCGCTGGAAACGGGGACACGCGCCTTCCCGGCAAACAAGCGTCCCGGCTGGTCGGGGGACACATAAGCCTTGCGGGCGCAACGCGAACATGTCGCCGCCACGCCCACTCCCTTGCCTTCCGCCCCAATCTCCCCTACTAGCGCCCCCTTCACGGAAGGCGGTCTCTCGCGGAGCCTTTCAGGTCGGGAAACACCCGGCCGCCGCGAACAGACCCATCGTGACCCCGGGAGCTTCCGCCCGAGGTCGCGCCGCCTTCCAAACGGAAGAAGGAAACTATGGCGCTTTACGAACACGTGCTTATCGCACGCCAGGACATCTCGCCCCAACAGGCTGAGCAACTCAACGAGGACATGAAGGCCATCATCGAAGGTCTCGGCGGTCACATCGCCAAGATCGAGTACTGGGGCCTGCGTAACCTCACCTACCGCATCAAGAAGAACCGCAAGGGTCACTATTCCCTGATGGCCATCGACGCTCCGGCGCCGGCCGTGAAGGAAATGGAACGCCAGCTGTCGATCAACGAGGACGTGCTGCGCTACATGACCATCCGCGTCGAGGAACTCGACCTGGAACTGTCCCCGGTTCTCGCCCGTCGCGATCGCGATCGTAGCGACCGCCCCGAACGCCCTGAGCGCGGCGATCGTCCTCGTGACGACTTCGCAGCGGCGTAAGGGAGAAAAAGATCATGTCCGACACTGATATCGACACCGTCTCCGACGACGCCGTCGCCTCGGCTCCGGCCGCCGCCGGCGCCCGCCGCCCGTTCTATCGCCGCCGCAAGGTTTGCCCGTTCTCGGGCGCCGGCGCGCCGAAGATCGACTACAAGGACGTCAAGCTGCTGCAGCGTTACGTCTCCGAGCGGGGCAAGATCGTCCCCTCGCGCATCACCGCCGTCTCGGCCAAGAAGCAGCGTGAGCTGGCCCGCGCCATCAAGCGCGCCCGCTTCCTCGCCCTGCTCCCCTACGTCGTGAAGTAAGGGAACCCGGACCGATGAAAGTTATCCTGCTCGAACGCGTAGAGGGCCGCGGCGCCCTCGGCGACGTCGTCACCGTCAAGGACGGCTTCGCGCGCAACTACCTCCTGCCCCGCCGCAAGGCGCTGCGGGCCACTGCGGCCAACCTCAAGGTGTTCGACGCCCAGCGCGCCGAGATCGAGGTCCGCAACGCCCAGGCCAAGGAAGCCGCCGGTGAAGCCGGTACGGCCCTGGACGGCACGTCCTACATCCTGATCCGTCAGGCGGGCGAAACCGGTCAGCTGTACGGCTCGGTCTCAGGCCGCGACGTCGCCGACATGGTCAACGCCGCCGGTGGCAAGATCGACCGCGCGATGGTCATCCTCGACAAGCCGATCAAGACCCTGGGCGTTCACCCGGTGAAGGTGAAGCTGCATGCTGAGGTCACCGTCACGGTGAACATCAACATCGCCCGCTCGGCCGACGAAGCCGAACGTCAGGCCAAGGGCGAGAACGTCATCACCTCCCAGTACGACGAAGACGTCGCCCTGGCGGCGGAAGCCGCGGCCGACATGGTCGAAGGCGGCGCCGGCTCGCACGAAAGCTTCGGCGACGACCGCTAGGTCGCTTCCAGGCTTCGAAGACATCAGGGCGGTCCGGGTCTCCGGGCCGCCCTTTTTCGTGCCGGAAATGTGTAGGGCGACCGCCCTGCCCGGCCTTGCCTGCGGCGCGGCGGCGGCGAACATACACGGAACCACACAGATGAATCGCTGGCGCGACGGATCGGTCCGCGCGGCCCGCGATCGACTTCGTTAACCTAGGCTCATGGCTCTCGTTCCCGCTCTCGATCTTCGCCCCGTGCACGGCGACGCGCCGCTCTCCGTCGCGCCGTCCAACATCGAGGCCGAGCAGGCCCTGCTGGGCGCGCTGCTGTACGACAACGCCGCCTATGAACGGCTGAGCGACCGGCTGCAGGCGCGCCATTTCTACGAGCCCTTCCACCAGCGCCTGTACGCCTCGCTGGAAAACCACATCCGCAAGGGCCAGCTGGCCGAGCCGATCCTGCTGGCCGACGAGTTCAAGCGCGATCCGGCGTTCGAGGAGCTGGGCGGGCTGCGCTACCTGGCCGACCTCGTCGACCGCGCTCCGCCGGCGGCCAATGCGCCCGACTACGCCCGGGCCATCTACGACTTGGCCCTGCGCCGGGACCTGATCCGCATCGGCGGCGAGATCACCGTCGAGGCCCAGGCTCACGACGCCGACATCTCCGCCCGCGACCAGATCGAGAGCGCCGAGCAGAAGCTCTACACCCTGGCTGAAAGCGGCACCTCGTCGACGGGGTTCATGAACTTCGCCGACGCCCTGACCGGCGCCGTGCAGATGGCCGCCGAGGCCTACAGCCGTGACGGGGGTCTGGCCGGCGTGTCGACCGGCCTGACCGACCTCGACAAGCAGCTGGGCGGCCTGCATCCCTCGGACCTGCTGATCCTCGCCGGGCGCCCCTCGATGGGCAAGACGGCGCTGGCGACCAACATCGCCTTCCATGTGGCCCGCAACTACGCCTGGGAGCCGCAGCCGGACGGTAGCCGCAAGACCGTCAATGGCGGCGTCGTGGCCTTCTTCTCGCTGGAAATGAGCGCCGAACAGCTGGCCATGCGTCTGCTGGCCGACGTCTCGGGCGTCTCGTCCGACCGCCTGCGCAAGGGCGAGATCGACGCCAGCGAGTTCGGCCGGGTCCGCGACGGGGCCATCGAGGTGCAGGAAGCGCCGCTGTTCATCGACGCTACGGGTGGCCTGTCGATCGCCAAGCTGACCGCCCGCGCCCGCCGGCTGAAGCGCCAGCACGGCCTGGATCTGATCGTCGTCGACTACCTGCAGCTGGTGACCACCGACGGTTCCAAGGGCGACAACCGGGTGCAGGAGGTTTCGGCCATCACCGGCGGTCTCAAGGCGCTGGCCAAGGATCTCGGCGTGCCGGTCATCGCCCTGTCCCAGCTGTCGCGTCAGGTCGAAAACCGCGAGGACAAGCGGCCGCAGCTCTCAGACCTGCGGGAATCGGGTTCGATCGAGCAGGACGCCGACGTGGTGATGTTTGTCTATCGCGAGGCCTACTACCTGAGCCGCGCCGAGCCCCGCGAAGGGACGCCCGAGCACATGAGCTGGCAGGAAGACCTGGAGAAGATCAACAACGTCGCCGAAGTGATCATCGGCAAGCAGCGTCACGGCCCGATCGGCACGGTGAAACTGCACTTCCACGGCGACACCACCAAGTTCGGCAACCTCGCCCGCGAGGGCCGGTTCGACGTGCGGTAGCGGTCACCCGCCGTGCACAGCTCCCCGTCATCCCGGGCCTCTTGTGCCCGGGATGACGTTCTGGAGTTGACCCTGCCCCGCCCTGCCCTTAGCCGCAGCGCATGACCGCCGCCCGTCTGACCATCGATCTGGACGCTCTCGCCCGCAATTACGCGGTGCTGCGGGATACGGCGGGCGTCGAGGCGGCGCCGGCGATCAAGGCGGACGGCTATGGCGTGGGCGCGCTGGAGTCGGCACTGCGGCTGTGGCGCGAGGGCGCGCGCAGTTACCACGTCGCCCGGCTGGCCGAGGGCGAGGGCGTGCGGCAGGCGCTGGGCGCCCGCCCAGCGACGATCTACGTCCTCGACGGCCCAACACCCGGATCGCAGGCCCGGCTGCGGGCCGCCGGCCTTACCCCGGTGATCAACAGCCTCAACCAGGCCGCCGCCTGGGACGGCGACGCCGCGATCCACATCGACACCGGCATGAACCGGCTGGGGCTGACGATGGCCGAGGCCCGGACACTCACCGGCCGCGCCGACGTCGTGCTGGTGATGAGCCATCTGGCCTGCGCCGGCACACCCGATCATCCGATGAACGCCCTGCAGCTGGCCCGCTTCCGCGAGGCGCGGGCGCTATTCCCGACGGCGCCGGCGAGCCTGGCCAGTTCAGGCGGCATCTTCCTCGGCCGCGACTACAGCTTCGACCAGGTGCGGCCGGGCATCAGCCTGTTCGGCGGAGGCCCGCACGACCAGCCCGACGCGCGGATCGCCGCAGTGGCGACATTTGAGGCAGCCATCCTGCAGGTGCGGACCGTGCCGGCCGGCGAGACCATCGGCTACGGCGGCGCCTTCACCGCCGAGCATGACCTGCAGGTGGCCATCCTCGGCGCCGGCTATGCCGACGGCGTGCCCTGGTCCTCGCATCCCGGCGGGAGCGTGTGGTTCGAGGGCGCGCGACGGCGGATGGTCGGGCGCATCTCGATGGACATGATCGCCATGGACGTGACCGGCTGCGAGACCGCCTGCCCCGGCGCCATGGCCGAACTGTTCGGCCCCAACCTGCCGGTCGAGGACGCCGCCACGGCGGCCGGAACCACCGCCTACGAACTGCTCACCCGGCTGTCGCCCCGCGCCGAGCGTGTCTGGCGCGGAGCCGTCTAGGGCGCGTCAGGCGGAAGCGTAAGCGGTCGCCGCCCCAATGTGCTCCAGCCTTTTGACTCCCTAGCTACGCGCCTGACGCCAGAGCCGCCGCGCCGACAACACCGGCCGCGCCCATCAGGGTGACCATGGACACGACCATGCCGATCAGCAGGTAGACGCCGATCATCACCACCACCACGACCAGGGTGTAGACCATGGCCTTGTCGGCGGAGACCTTCATCAGCTTCGGCAGGCCGACATAGAGCAGGTACAGGTTGTAGAGCCCTACGATGCCGAGGATGGCCAGCATCGGGATCAACTGGAACACCCCGGCCACCCAGGACGCCGTGCCGCTATAGGCAGCCACCTTGAAGGCCTGCACAGGGTTCCTCGTTCCGCCGAAGCTCGATGCCAGGCCGTCGATAACCAGCGCCAGGACATAGACCGCGGCAAGGGTCAGACCGTAGCCGACGATCGCCCCCACCAGGGTGAACGGCGCGAACATGAAGTTATGGAACAGCATCCCTCCGAGGAAGCTGCAGATCGGGCCGATAGCGGCCAGGATCATTACATAGCCGGTGTAGAGCCCCTTGATCGTGGCGGTCTCGCCCTCGATCACATCCCACGTCGGTTTGGGTCTCAGCAGGATGTCCTGCACGCGCTGGACCAGACCGGACGCACTTCCTCCGTCAACGACACTCATGGTGACCCTCCCTGGGTGGACCTGAATTCCCCTGAAAGGCGAGCCTAGCGAAGTCTTGGCATTTGGCGAAACACGGTTCCGGGAACTGACGAACTCCGAGGGTTCGCGCTGCCGAACACCATTTTGCGAACGAATACAGAACACCCGCGCGGCGGGCCGAGTTTGGCGCTACAGTGCGCCCATTCTCGAATCAGGAGTCCGCATGGCCCGCGACGGCGCCGTCTATGTCTGCCAGGCCTGCGGCGCCTCCCAGACCAAGTGGGCGGGCCAGTGCCCGGCCTGCAACGCCTGGAACAGCCTGGTCGAGGAAGTGACGGCGCGCGCGCCGGGATCTCTGGCGCCGACCAAGGCCACCAAAACCCGCGGCCTGGCCTTCGAGGGCTTGCAGAGCGATACCCCCGCCCCGCCCCGCATCGCCACCGGTGTCGACGAGTTCGACCGCGTCTGCGGCGGCGGCGTAGTGCCGGGCAGCGCCATCCTGCTCAGCGGCGACCCGGGCGTAGGCAAGTCGACCCTGCTGCTGCAGGTGGTCGCCCAGGCGGCCCTGCGCGGCATGTCCTGCGCCTATGTCTCCGGCGAAGAAGCCATTGAACAGGTGCGCGGTCGCGCGGCCCGCATGGGTCTGGCCAATGCGCCGGTGAAGCTGGCCGCCGAGACGGCGCTGCGCGACATCATCGACGGGCTGAAGAAGGAGCATTTCGACCTGGTCGTGATCGACTCCATCCAGACCATGTGGAGTGATGCGCACGAGGCCGGGCCGGGTTCGGTCACCCAGGTGCGTAATTGCGCGTCAGAGCTGGTGCGGCTGGCCAAGAAGCGCGGCGTGGCCGTGATCCTGGTCGGTCACGTGACCAAGGACGGCCAGATCGCCGGCCCGCGCGTTGTCGAACACATGGTCGACGCGGTGCTGAGCTTCGAAGGCGAGCGGGGCTATCCGTTCCGCATCCTGCGCGGGGCCAAGAACCGCTTCGGCGCGACCGACGAGATCGGTGTGTTCGAGATGGGCGACGTCGGCCTGACCCAGGTGATCAATCCCTCCGCCCTGTTCCTCAACGAGGGTGGCGAGCGGGCGGCCGGTGCGGCGGTGTTCGCCGGCATCGAGGGCTCGCGGCCGGTGCTGGTCGAGTTTCAGGCCCTGGTGGCTCCGTCGGCCTACGGTACGCCCCGGCGCGCGGTGGTCGGCTGGGACTCCGGACGGCTGGCCATGGTGCTGGCGGTGCTGGAGTCGCGCTGCGGCCTCGCGTTCGGCAACAAGGACGTCTACCTCAACGTGGCAGGCGGGTTGCGCATTACCGAGCCGGCGGCGGACCTCGCGGCGGCGGCGGCCCTCGCCTCCTCCGCCCTGGACGAGGCCCTGCCCCAGGACTGCGTGGTGTTCGGCGAGGTCAGCCTGTCCGGCGAGGTCAGGCCGGTCGGCCGGGCCGAGACCCGCCTCAAGGAAGCCGCGAAGCTGGGGTTCAGACGAGCGCTCGCCCCCATGGGCGCGGGCGAAAGCCTGACGGTCACCGGCGTGTCGCGGCTGGTTGACGCTGTTACGCGTATTGGAGAGCAGAAATGGAACTGACCCAGTTCGATTTCATCGCGGGTCCGCTGTTGCTGGTCTCGGCGATCATCGGCTTCACCCGCGGAGCGACCAAGGAATTGATGACGGTGCTGGCCTTCCTGCTGGCGGCGATCCTGGCGGTGTTCGCGCTGCGCTTCACCGCCCCGGCCGGCAAGGCGCTGATCGATCCGGACTGGGCCGGCGTCGGGCTGGCCCTTCTATTCGTCTTTGGGCTGACCTATATCGGCCTGCGATTGCTGGGCGCGAACCTCGAGCGCCGGGTCCACGAAACGCAGACCATGGGATTTCTTGACCGGACTGTCGGCACGGGCTTCGGCCTGATCCGCGGGCTGGTCCTGCTCGGCGGGTTCAGCCTGCTGTTCAACATGGCCACGCCCGTGGACACGGCGCCCAGATGGGTGACCGGCGGCCTGTTCTATCCGGTGGCGGCGGCGTCCGGGAGGATCCTGAAGGCCTTCGCGCCGAACGGCCTGCTGGTTGCCAAAACGGTGGCGCCGAAGGTGGAAAAGGCGGTTCGGGACGGCGTTACGGCGCCCATCGCCGCCGAAAAGGGTTATGAGGCGCGCGAGCGTAACGCCGTGGACGATCTGGTGGAGAAGACGCGATGACCGCTGGCCGGACGAGCGACCGACAGATTCAGCCCCCCGCCCGCGATCCCGATGACGACACCCTGAGACTCGAATGCGGCGTGTTCGGCGTGTTCGACGTCAGTGACGCCGCCGCCGTCGTGGCCCTCGGCCTGCACGCCCTGCAGCATCGCGGACAGGAAGCCTGCGGCATCGCCGCCTTTGACGGCAGCAGCTTCACCACCGAACGCCATCTGGGCCATGTCGGCGAGGCTTTCACCGGGCCGGACCTGGTCGATCGCATGCCGGGCACCTACGCCATCGGCCACACCCGCTACGCCACCGCCGGCGGCAGCGGCATTCGCAACGTCCAGCCGATGTTCGCTGACCTCGAAGCCGGCGGCGTGGCCCTGGCCCACAACGGCAACCTGACCAACTTCCTCGCCCTGCGCGACCAGCTGGTCTCGGACGGGGCCATCTTCCAGTCGACCTCCGACAGCGAGGTGATCCTTCATCTGATCGCCCGCTCGCGGAAGGCGCGGCTCGTCGACCGGTTCATCGACGCCATCGGCCAGATCGAAGGCGGCTACGCCCTGGTCGCGCTGACCAACAAGAAGCTGATCGGCGTGCGTGACCCGCTGGGCATCCGCCCGCTGGTGCTTGGCGATCTCGACGGCAAGCCGGTGCTGGCGTCGGAGACCTGCGCCCTCGACATGATCGGCGCCAGCTTCGTGCGCGATGTCGAGCATGGCGAGATGGTGGTCATCTCCGACACCGGCGTGGAGAGCCTCAAGCCGTTCCAGACCGGCAAGGCCCGGCCCTGCGTGTTCGAGTACGTCTACTTCGCCCGGCCCGACAGCGTCGTGAACGGCCGGTCGGTCTATGGCGTGCGCAAGCGCATGGGCATGCGGCTGGCCGAAGAGACCCCGGCCGGGGCCGACGTAGTCGTGCCGGTGCCCGACAGCGGCGTGCCCGCGGCGCTCGGCTACGCCCAGGCCAGCGGCATCCCCTACGAGCTGGGCATCATCCGCAGCCACTTTGTCGGCCGCACCTTCATCCAGCCGACCCAGAGCGTGCGCGAGCTGGGCGTGCGCATGAAACACAGCCCCAACCGCGCGGTTCTGGAAGGCAAGCGGGTCGTGCTGATCGACGACTCGATCGTGCGCGGCACCACCAGCCGCAAGATCGTGCGCATGGTCCGCGAAGCGGGGGCGACCGAAGTCCACCTGCGTTCGGCCAGCCCGCCGATCATGTGGCCGGACTTCTACGGCATCGACATGCCCGACCGCGACAAGCTGCTGGCCGCCCGCAAGTCGCTGGCCGAGATGACCGCCTTCCTTGAGGTCGACAGCCTCGGCTTCCTCTCTGTCGAGGGTCTCTACTGGGCGCTGGAGGCCGGTCCGCGCGATCCCGCCTGCCCGCAGTTCACCGACCACTACTTCACCGGCGACTACCCGACCCGCCTGCTCGACCGCGAAATCGCCGAGGGCGGCCACGACAGCGGCCGCCAGCTTTCGTTCCTGGTGAGCGCGTGAGGCAGCGGGGTGCGGGGTGGCTGAAGAGCCTCCGTCCCGACCCCTACATCGTCGCCATCCTGCTGATGGTGGTGCTGGCCAGTCTGCTGCCGGTGCATGGCCAGGGCGCGGTGTGGTTCGGCTGGCTGACCAAGGCCGCCATCGCCCTGCTGTTCTTCCTGCATGGCGCACGCCTGCCGCGTGAGGCCGTCGTCGCCGGCTTGACCCACTGGCGGCTGCATGTGGCGGTTCTGGCCTCGACCTTCCTGCTGTTCCCGCTGCTCGGCCTGGGCATCGTCCAGCTGCCGCACTGGCTCCTGCCCGAAAAGCTGGCGGCCGGCGTGTTGTACCTCTGCCTGCTGCCGTCGACGGTGCAGTCGTCGATCGCCTTCACCTCGCAGGCGCGGGGCAATGTCGCGGCGGCCGTCGTGGCGGCTTCGTCGTCCAACCTGATCGGGGTGATCCTGACGCCGCTGCTGGTCGGGCTGTTCCTGCACACCCAGACAGGCGGCATCTCGCTGAAGGCCGTGCAGGACGTGGCCGTGCAGATCCTGCTGCCGTTCGCCATCGGCCAGCTGGCCCGGCCGCTGGTGTCCGCCTGGGTCGCGCGGCACGCAAAGCTGGTCAGCTACACCGACCGCGGCTCGATCCTGCTGGTGGTCTATGGCGCGTTCAGCGCCGCTGTCGTCGGCGGGTTGTGGAAACAGGTCAGCGGCCTGGAGCTGAGCGTGCTGCTGGTCATCTGCGTCGTGCTGCTGGCCGTGGTGCTGACCACCACCCTGATGCTGGCGCGGGCGATGAAGTTCTCGACCGAGGACGAGATTGTTGTGGTGTTCTGCGGCAGCAAGAAGGGCCTGGCCACCGGCGTGCCCATGGCCAGCATCCTGTTCCCCGCCGCCAGCGTCGGTTTCATCGTCCTGCCGGTGATGCTGTTCCACCAGATCCAGCTGATGGCCTGCGCGGTGATCGCCCAGCGGTATGGGGCGCGGGGACCTGTTCCGGCATAGCCGGCAGGTGTCCCTGATTCAGCGACGTTCTCCTGTCGTCATGGCCCGACTTGTTCGGGCCACCCAAGCGCACCGACGTTGCC
>JBKJII010000393.1:0-4367 GCA_046598505.1 Caulobacter sp.
CCGAACCTGGTTGCTCCCCCCCGGGGGAGCTGTCAGCCCGCTGGGCTGACTGAGGGGGGGGCAGCCAAGAGTGCGGTCAGCCCCCCCTCCGTCTCGGCTTCGCCGAGCCACCTCCCCCGTGGGGGAGGACCTCGACTGTGCGGCGGCCACAAGCGCCAGAATGTCGCCGGTCCAGCCCTTGAGCGGAACGCCCCCCGACCCGAACCGTTAGGCCTGCTGACCCTTCAGCAGCCGAAAGTCTGGCCCATGCTTATTTCCGACGTGATGACCGCCAACCCCAAGGTCGCCAAGCCCTCCGACACCGTGGCCGATGTGGCGCGCCGCATGAACCAGCTCGACACCGGCGCTATCCCGGTGGTCGAGGATGGCCGCATCCTGGGCATCATTACCGACCGTGACATCGTCCTGCGCGTCGTCGGCGAGCAGCGCAGCTTTGACACGCGCGTAGACGAGGTGATGTCCACCGACGTCCAGACCTGCCGCGAGGACGCCTCGATCGCCGACGTGATCTATCAGATGACCGACAAGCAGGTGCGGCGCATCCTGATCGTCGACGGCGCCGACAGGCTGACCGGCATTGTTTCGCTCGGCGACGTCGCCCAGGAAGCCTCGGCCCGCAAGGCCGGCGCGGTGCTGGAAGACATTTCCGAGGCTCCGGCCAACAACTGATCCCGATCATCTGATGCGAAGCGGCGCTCGGCGGTCTACAGACGGCCGGTGAGCGCCTCCTTCGTTACCCGTTTCGCCCCCTCCCCGACCGGCCGGCTGCATCGCGGCCATGCCTATTCGGCAGTGAAGGGCTTCGCCGCCGCCCGGAAAAACGGCGGCCGTTTCCTGCTGCGCCTCGAGGACATCGACGCCGCCCGCTGTCGCCCCGAGCACGAGGCGGCGATCCTCGACGACCTCGAATGGCTGGGCCTGAGCTGGGAACAGCCGGTCCGCCGCCAGTCCGAACATCTGGCGGACTGTGAGGGGGCGCTGCAGAGCCTGCGCAACCGGGACCTCGTCTACCGTTGTTTCAAGACCCGCAAGGACCTGGCCGAGGCCGCCCTGAGCGCGCCGCACGGTCCTGTGGACGCTTTCCGCGGCGGCCCGATCCATCCCAACGAGGAAGATCGCTGGCTGGATGAGGGCAAACCCTTCGCCTGGCGCCTGTCGATCGACGCGGCGCACGAAGCCCTGCGTGGGTTCCACAAGCTGCGCTTCGACGAAAAGGGCGAAGGCCCCGGCGGCGAGCACGGCCGCATCCAGGCCAAACCCGACCTCGCCGGCGACGTGGTGCTGGCGCGCAAGGACGTGGGGGTTGCCTACCATCTGGCCTGCGTGGTCGATGACGCCCTGCAGGGGGTGACCGACGTGGTCCGGGGCGCCGACCTGTTCGAGGCCTGCCACATCCAGCGGCTGCTGCAGGCCCTGCTCGACCTGCCCACCCCGACCTATCGCCACCACCGGCTGATCTTCGACAAGACCGGCGAGCGGATGGCCAAGCGCAAGGGCGGCGAGACCCTGGGCGCCCTGCGCGACGCCGGCATGACCGGCGCTGAGCTGCGGGCCCAGCTCGGGTTCGACTGGTGAGTGAGGCGTCGTCCGCCCTCCCGGTGAAGGCCCCGGTCTCGGCGCTGGCCGCACTCGTGTTCGGCGCCTGCGCCATCGGTTTCGCGCCGATCTTCGTGCGGATGACCGAGACCGGGCCGGCCGCCGCCGGCTTCTGGCGGCTGCTGCTGGCCCTGCCGATCCTGGCAGCGCTGACGCTGCGCGACGGCGGCGGGGTCAAGACCCTGCCGTCCAGAGCCATGCTGCTGGCCGGGCTGTTCTTCGCCATGGACCTGTCGTTCTGGCACTACGGGGTCAAGCTGACCTCGGTGGCCAACGCCACGGTGCTGACCAATCTCTCGCCTGTGGTGGTCACCGCCGTCGCCTGGTTCGCTTTCCGGGAGCGACCGGGGCGGATCTTCCTGGCTGGCCTGGCCCTGGCCATCACGGGGGCCTGGACCATGGCCGCCGCGGCCGACAAGGGACAGGCCATCGCTCCGATGCTCGGCGACCTGCTCTCGCTGGCGACCGCCGTCTGGTACGCCCTCTATTTCCTCGCCATGCGCCAGGCGCGGCAGGGCGCCGGGGCGTCGCGGGCGATGTTCTGGTCGACGCTGGTCAGCACGCCCGTGCTGCTGCTCGTGGCGTTCGGCATGGGTGAGGACATCATCCCGGCGTCAGGGGCCGGCTGGCTGGCCTGCGTGGGGCTGGCGGTGGTCCATGTGGCCGGCCAGGGCTCGATCGCCTGGGCGCTGGGCCGGCTGCCTGCCTCGATCGCCTCGGTGGTGGTGCTGGCCCAGCCGGTGGTGGCGGCGGTGGCGGGCTGGATCCTGTTCCACGAGGCGCTGACGCCGCTGCAGATGGTAGGCGGGGTGCTGACCCTGGCCGGCGTGGTGATCGCCCAGCGCGCGCCGGTCTACCGGCCCCAGTAGCGGTAGCGGTAGGCCTCGCGGAAGCCGAAGCCTTCGTAGAGCGCGATAGCCGGGACGTTGTCGGCCTCGACCTGCAGATAACCGCGGCTGGCCCCGGCCGCCCGCGCGGTGGCGAACAGGGCTTCCAGAATGTCTCGCGCCAGGCCCTTGCGGCGGTGGGCGGCCAGGGTGCGCATGCCGAACACCCCGGCCCAGTCACCCTCGATGGCTGTGCCGCCGATGGCGACGGGCTTGCCGTCGATCTCGACTACCCCGAAGCCGCGCGGCGCGGGGATGCGGCGGAAGGCGGCCATCCGCTCGGCGGCGTCCTCAGAATTGTTCTGGGCTCCGTTGAACACGGTCTCGAAGCGCGCGTCGGGATCAGTGGTCACCTCGGCGCGAGCGCCGTCGCCGCGCAGGGGTCCGACCATCATCAGGGTCTCCGTGCGCGGCGCGTAGCCCCGGCGGGTGAGTTCACCCTCGAGGTCGGGAGACAGACCGTCGACCGGCTTGAACAGCGACGGCAGGCCGGCAGAGGCATAGCGGGCCTCGACATGATCCACCGCCTCGTGGATCGGCAGCCCGGGGTCGCCGAGCGGCCAGCAGGCGTTCAGCCGGCCCGAATAGCCGCGATCGGTGTTGATGATCCAGTCGCCCAAGGCGCCCCGCCCGGCCGCCGGCCACGACCGGTCAGCGATGCGCTCGAGGGCAGCCGGGTGGACAAGCGCCGCCAATATTCTCTCCGTTATCGTCGGACCAAGGGGGACTCAGGGACAGACACCTCGGTGTCTGTCCCGAACGGCAGGCCTACTCCCGCAGCAGCGCCTCGATCAGCGCCCGGGCTTCCTTTCCGGACCAGTCGGCGCCGCCGCTGAGACGCGCACGTTCGCGGCCTTGCTTGTCGAAGATGATGGTGGTCGGGAAGCCCGCTGCGGTCGGCTTGAGGCCGAAGGCGAACTGGTAGCGCGGGTCGCAATAGAGCTTGAGCGGGGCGTTGTTGGCGATGTCCGTCTTGGCCAGATTCAGGTCCGCATCACGGTCGACGCTGATGGCCAGCACCCGCACCGGCTGGGTCTGATAGGCGGCTTGCAGCTTCGCCAGCGTCGGCATCTCCAGGCGGCACGGCGCGCACCAGGTGGCCCACAGATTGACCACCACGATCTGGCCCTTGAAGTCGGCCATCGTCACCGCCTTGCCGTCGGCATCGGTGAAGGGCGTGGTCGGCGCAGGGGTCGGCGCGGGTGGGACCACCAGCTTGACCAGCTCGCCCCTGGCGAACTGCCGAAGATCGGCGTCGGACCTGGGTTTGATGGAAGCGGCGACGATGACGTATAGAACCGCCGCGACGCCGATCAGGGCGACGCCCCGGATCGCCCACTGCAACAGGTCGGGCCTGGGTTTGGCCGGCTGGACTTCGCTCATATGACTGACAAACCCTCGAATAAGCCCGGAGAAGGGCAGGCCCCATCCGGTCAGGCGATGTGGGGCGGTCGGTTCTCGGCGAGCCCCAACGCCCTGATGCAGGCGATCAACGTCTCGATCAGTTTCGACAAGCGCCTGGCGGCCCAGGATATCGCCGGGTCGCAGGCCCACGCCGCGATGCTGGCGAAGACAGGGGTCATATCTAGCGGGGACGCCGCCGAAATCCAGCGCGGCCTTTCGGAGATTGCCGCCGAGATGGCCGCCGGGACCTTCCCGTTCCGCGAGGAGTTCGAGGACATCCACATGAATGTGGAGGCGCGCTTGCGCGAGCTGATCGGGCCGGTGGCCGGCCGGCTGCACACGGCCCGCTCGCGCACCCAGAGGCGGAAATCGAGCGCCACTTGGTCGTTGCGCGAGCGGGCCGTGTGCCGCCGGCCGGCCACCGGCCCGATCAGCTCGCCCACGCGCGCCTCCACATTCATGTGGATGTCCTCGAACTCC
>JBKJII010000468.1:0-3747 GCA_046598505.1 Caulobacter sp.
CGTCCAGCATCACCCCCGGACCCAGCCTCAGCGGCGCCGGCGGAGGCGCCTCACCGCCCGCCGCGCGCTGGGCCAGCATGCCGGCGTCACGCATCGCGGCCGCCTGCGGGTCGGCGATGCAAACCACCCGGCCCATGGCGATGGCCAGCTGAATCACGTCGCGCACCTGGGGCTCGCGCTCGGTCTGATAGCTGTCGAGCAGGGCCGGATCGGCGCCGCCCTTGATCACCGCCGCCAGCTTCCAGGCCAGGTTGTCGGCGTCGCGCAGGCCCGAGCACAGGCCCTGGCCGGCGAAGGGCGGGGTCTGGTGCGCCGCGTCGCCGGCCAGCAGCACGCGGCCTTTCCGCCACCGGTCGGCCACGCGGCCGTGGAAGCGATAGACTGCCTTGCGCTCGATCTCGACGCAGTTCTCGCAGTTCCAGGGCTTGAGCAGCTCTCGGATGACGTCGTCGTCCAGCAGATCTTCCGGCGTCTCGCCGGGCAGCAGCATGAATTCCCAGCGGTGACGGCCCTGGCTCATGACCAGACAGGTGGTCGGCCGGGCAGGGTCGCAGATCTGCAGATTGGCCGCCGGCAGCCGGGACGGGTCACTGACCAGGGCGTCGAGCACCAGCCAGGGCTCGTCGAAGTTGAAGTCCTCCATGCCGACGCCGAGGGCCTCGCGGACCGGACTCTTGGCGCCGTCACAGCCGACCAGCCAGCGGGTGCGAAGGATTTCGCGGCCGCTCGGGCCTTCGACGGTCGCGGTGACCCCATCACCGTCCTGAGTCAACGCCAGGAGGGTCCGGGCGAGGCGAAGATCGACCAGCGGCGAGAGGTCGGCCAGCCGGCGCAGGGCCAGTTCCAGGCTCGGCTGATGGAACATGTAGCTCGGCGACCAGCCGGAGGGGCTGCCCTGGGCGATCAGGTCGTAGCTCATCAGGACCTGGCCGGCCGCGTTGCGGAACTCGTAGGTCGGTGCGACCTGCGAGGCGGCCTGCATCTCCTCGGCGATGCCCAGCTTCTGGAACAGCCGCATGATCTCGTGATCGAAGTGGGCGGCGCGGGGCAGCGGATAGATATCGGTGTCCTTCTCGACCGCGATGGCCGAGACGCCCTGCCGCGCCAGCAGGGCGCAGAGCGCCGCGCCGACGGGCCCGAGCCCGACCACCAGAACGTCGCTGTCATAGGTCATCAGACCGCTCCGCAGGTCGCTTCGATGGCGCCCAGACCGTCCACTTCGCAGCGCATGACATCGCCGGCCTTGAGGAACTGGCGCGGGTCCATGGCCGCCCCGACGCCGCCGGGCGTGCCGGTGAAGATCACATCGCCGGGCTCCAGGGTCATGGCCGTGGAGAGATGCTCGATCTGTTCCCAGACGTCGAACACCAGGTTCTTCGTGTTGGAGTTCTGTCGCGTCTCGCCGTTGATCAGGCAGCGGAGGCCCAGGACGTGCGGGTCGGCGACCTCGTCGGCGGTGGTGATCCAGGGGCCGAACGGGGCGTGGGTGTCGAACGACTTGCCCAGCGACCATTGCGGTGTGCGGTGCTGCCACATCCGCTCGGTGACATCATTGCCGACGCACCAGCCGAACACCGCCTTCGAGGCGTCAGCCTTGCTGATGTTGCGGCCGCCCTCGCCGACGATGGCAACCATCTCGACCTCGTAGTCGCAGAAGCCGGTCGGGACCTGCACGGGATCATACGGACCGGTCACGGCGGTGCCGGCCTTGGTGAACCAGACCTGGTTGGCCGGAGTCTCCACGCCGCTCTCGGCGATGTGGTCGGCGTAGTTGAGGCCGATTGCCCAGATCTTGCCGGGACGCGGGATCGGGGCCAGCAGATGGACGCTGTCCAGCGCCAGCGCGCCTGCGCCGGCGTTGGCGATGCGACGGACCTCGGCCTCGACGGACGACCAGCCCTTGATCAGGCCGATCATGTCGCCGGGCAGGCTGGACCCGCGGTTCAGCGGGACGATCCTGTCGCCGATAACGGCGCCCAGTTCCGGCGCGCCGCCGGCGGTGAAGGTGGCGAGTTTCATGGGGGGGACTCCTAGCCGAAGTTGGACGACGGGGGCGGGCCCCACTGGGCGCCCATGAGGTCGTTGAAGGTCGCCACATTGGAGCCGTCGGCGGAGGTGAACAGGTCGCCGTCAGTCCAGTGCTCGAGCATATGGCCCCAGGGATCGAGCCAGTAGTCGAACACCTGGCTGCCCAGCAGATGGCGGCCGACGCCCCAGGCGGGCGTGCGGCCGGCGGCTTTCAGGTGATCGTGACCGGCCATCAGGTCATCCAGATCGCGCACCTCGAAGGCGGCATGGTTGAAGCCCGGGCCCTTGGGATTCTGCAGCAGGAACAGGGTGTGGTGATCGGTCGGCGTGTCGCCCCGGTCGCAGCGCAGGAAGGCGCCGATGGAGAACTCCGGCGACAGGCTGATCTCGTCGGAGGTGATGAAGCCGAAGCGGTCCTTGTACCAGGCCTCGGAGGCCCTGAAGTTTGAAACGTTCAGCACCACATGGCCGAGCCGGACCACATGGGCCGGACCGGTCCCTGTGCGCTTGACGGCGCGCAGGCGGTGACGACCCTCGGCGCCGTTCCACGGCGCGCGCGGATCGAAGGCTTGGGGATCCGCCTTCGACTGGCCGGCGACCACCTCGACGACATGGCCGTCGGGATCGCTGAGCCGCACGATGAAGCCGCCGCCGGGAGCGTCGAACGGCTCAACGGGAACGCCTTCCGCCGCCGCCAGGGCCTTCAGATCGACAAGGCTCTCAGCGCGGAAGCCGATGCTTGCGAAGCCCGCCTCGCCCAGCTCAGTGGCATGCAGGAAGGCGGCGGCGCCCCGGCCGCGCATGAACAGGCGGGTGTCGTCCCGGACGGCGACTTTCATCCCGAACTGTTCGAGCCAGGCCTGCATCTCGCCGAGGTCGGGCGCGCGGAAACGGACGTGAGCGACGTCCTCGATCTTGATGATGCTCATGGTCAGATCTCCCCGAAAATGTCGGAAACGGCGGTCAGGCCGGCGATGCGTGCGGTGGCGCCGTCGACGCCCAGGCCCCGCAGCAGGGCGAATATGAGGTCGCCGGTGAGGGCGTCGGCGGGGGTCATTCCCTCCGGCTCCAGCACCCGCGACACGGCCACGGTGGCCACGCCCATGGCCATCAGGACCCCTGTCTCGACGGTCAGGTCGCGGAAGCATCCGGTGGTCAGGCCGGCCTCGATATCGGCACGCACGCCCCGGTTCATCGGGGCGTTGGGCAGGGTGGCGCCGGCGAACAGCCGGGTCATGGCCCGCACCCGTTCCGGCTGGCGGACAGCGAAGCGGATGACCACCGCCTGGGCCCGCGCCATGCGCATGACCGGGTCGGTGACACCCGCGTTGGCCAGGTCGACCTGGGCTTCGACTTCCCCCCGAACGGTGACCGCGATTTCCCGGGCCAGGGCGTCCTTGTCGGCGAAGTGGTTGTAGAAGCTGCCCTTGGCCACGTCGGCGGCGAGGACGATCTCGTCGATGCTGACCGCGTCCACCGACTGGGCGGCAAACAGCGACTGGCCGGCCTGCAGCAGCGCGGCCCGGGTACGGGTGCGTCGGCGGTCTGTCCTGAGGTTTTGTGCCTGGCCGGTCATGGGGATCACTAATTTGACTATTTGGTCAGTATTGAACTAATCAGTCATAATTGCAAGTGGCGACCGAATGAGGCATTCGCCACCGCTTCGAGGGGAAACGCCGATGACCAAGCCCACGCCGCTCAATCCGTTCGCCGGCATGG
>JBKJII010000117.1:0-4715 GCA_046598505.1 Caulobacter sp.
ATGAAGTGCATCGAGCCGCCGACGCCGTAGCCCTTCAGGCCCGACAGCGCGAAGCACTCGGCCACCACGCCTTGGCCCGCGAAGGCGGCGTCGCCGTGCATGAGCAAGGGCATGACGTGGCCGCGGCCGGCGCTGGGAGTCTGGCGCAGGGTGAAGGCCTGTTTGGCGCGGACCTTGCCGATCACCACCGGGTTGACGATCTCCAGGTGGCTGGGGTTGGCGGTCAGCGACAGGTGGACCGTGTTCTGGTCGAACTCGCGGTCCGATGACGCGCCCAGGTGGTATTTCACGTCGCCGGAGCCTTCCACGTCGGTCGGCAGGCTCGAGCCGCCTTGGAACTCATGGAAGATCACGTGGTAGGGCTTGCCCATGACGGCGGCGAGCACGT
Organism: Caulobacter sp.; assembly: GCA_046598505.1. Lineage (GTDB taxonomy): Bacteria > Pseudomonadota > Alphaproteobacteria > Caulobacterales > Caulobacteraceae > Caulobacter. The sequence continues at coordinate 389 of JBKJII010000117.1, forward strand.
TGAGGCGCCCGCGGTGCGGCATGCCGACCACGATGTCCTTCACGCCCATGGCGCCGCCGCGCTTGATGATCTGCTCCAGCGCCGGGATGCAGGCTTCGCCGCCGTCGAGACCGAACCGCTTGGTGCCCGGGAAGCGGCGATGCAGGAAGCGTTCGAAGCCCTCGGCCTCGATCAGCTTCTTGAGGATCGCCACCTTGCCCTGGGGCGTGAAGACGATCTCCTTGTCGCGGCCCTCGATGCGCTCCTGCAGCCAGCCCTTCTCCTGGGGATTGGAGATGTGCATGTACTGCACGCCGACCGCGCCGCAGTAGGTGCGGCGGACGATGGCGAGGATCTCGCGCAGGGTCGAGGTTTCCAGCCCCAGCACGAAGTCGAGGAAGATCGGTCGGTCGTAATCGGCCTCGGTGAAGCCATAGGTCGCCGGATCGAGCTCGGTCGCGTCGCCCTCGGGCATGGCGATGCCCAGCGGATCGAGATTGGCCCGCAGGTGACCGCGCATCCGGTAGTTCCGGATCATCATGATGGCGCGCAGGGAATCCAGCGTGGCGGCGCGGACGTCGGCGGCGGGGGCTGTCGGAGACTTGGCCTCGATCGCCTTGCCGAGCTTGGCCTCGACCGCGGGCCACAGGCCGTCGAGGGCCGACAGCCAGTCAGGCCGCGCAGCGGGGGTCGGGTTGCTGGTCCAGCTGGGTTTGGCGGCGGCGGCCTGGATCGCGTCCGCACGATCGGACAGCGAGGCGAAGAAGGCCTGCCAGGACGGATCGACCGAGGCCGGGTTCTGCGCCCAGCGGGCCTGGAGGTCTTCAACGAAGGCCGCGTTGCCGCCGTAGAGAAAAGAGGTTTCGGTCAAAACCTGATTGATGATGCCTGCGTCGTCCGCCATCGGTCTCGCGCCTTCAGCCCTCGGGGTCAGGGCTGTCTAACTGCGCCGGTATATAGTCTTTGTTAACCCGGCGGGGACCCCGCGAAATTCGCGTGGGAGGTGTTTTTTCGGTGGAAGGCGGAAATTAGGTCCTCCCCATCGGGGGAGGTGGCTGGGCGAAGCCGAGACGGAGGGGGTCCGCTCAGGTCTCGGGTGACCCCCTCAGCCGGCTTCGCCGACAGCTCCCCCGAAGGGGAGCATCTACAAAATCAGCCCTTGAGCACTTCCAGCAGCGTCTCACCCAGCCGCGCGGGCGACGGGGACACGCGGATGCCCGCCGCCTCCATGGCTGCGATCTTGTCCTCGGCGCCGCCCTTGCCGCCCGAGACGATGGCGCCGGCGTGGCCCATGTGACGGCCCGGAGGGGCGGTGCGGCCGGCGATGAAACCGACCATCGGCTTGCTGCGGCCGCGTCTGGCCTCGTCGATCAGGAACTGCGCCGCGTCTTCTTCCGCCGCGCCGCCGATTTCGCCGATCATGACGATCGACCTGGTGGCTTCGTCGGCGAGGAACAGCTCCAGCACGTCGATGAACTCGGTGCCCTTGACCGGGTCGCCGCCGATGCCGACGGCCGTGGTCTGGCCGAGGCCCGCGTTGGTGGTCTGGAACACCGCTTCATAGGTCAGGGTGCCCGAGCGCGAAACCACGCCGACACTGCCCTTGGAGAAGATGCCGCCCGGCATGATGCCGATCTTGCACTCGCCCGGCGTCAGCACGCCCGGGCAGTTGGGACCGATCAGCCGGGACTTCGAACCTTGAAGGGCCTTCTTGACCTTGACCATATCGAGCACCGGGATGCCCTCGGTGATGCAGACGATCAGGCCGATCTGGGCGTCGATGGCTTCCAGGATGGCGTCGGCCGCGAAGGGTGGCGGGACGTAGATCACCGAGGCGTCGGCGTTGGTGGCCGCCTTGGCTTCACCGACGGTGTCGAACATCGGCAGGCCGACGTGGACCGTGCCGCCCTTGCCCGGCGTGACACCGCCAACCATTTTCGTGCCATAGGCGATGGCCTGTTCCGTGTGGAACGTGCCCTGGGCGCCGGTGACGCCCTGGCAGATGACCTTGGTGTTTGAACCGATCAGAACCGACATCTAGCGAGCACCCTTCACGGCCGCGACAATCTTTTCCGCGCCGTCCGACAGATCGTTGGCGGCGATGACGTTCAAGCCGCTTTCGTTGATGATTTTCTTGCCCAGATCGACGTTGGTGCCCTCAAGGCGGACGACCAGCGGGACCTGCAGGCCGACTTCCTTGACCGCGGCCACCACGCCCTCGGCGATGATGTCGCAGCGCATGATGCCGCCGAAGATGTTGACCAGGATGCCTTTGACCGCCGGATCGGCGGTGATGATCTTGAAGGCCGCGATGACCTTTTCCTTCGAGGCGCCGCCGCCGACATCAAGGAAGTTGGCCGGCTCGGCGCCGTACAGCTTGATGATGTCCATGGTGGCCATGGCCAGGCCCGCGCCGTTGACCATGCAGCCGATTTCGCCGTCGAGGGCGATGTAGGCCAGGTCATGCTTGCTGGCTTCGATTTCCTTGGAGTCTTCCTCGGTCTCGTCGCGCAGGGCCTTGATGTCCGGGTGGCGGTAGAGGGCGTTGCCGTCGAACGAGACCTTGGCGTCCAGCACCTTGAGGTGGTCGTCGGCGGTGACGATCAGCGGATTGATCTCCAGCATGGCCATGTCCTTGGCCAGAAAGGCTTCATATAGCTGGTTCAGCAGCGAGGCCGCTTCCTTGGCCAGACCACCGGTCAGGCCAAGGGCCTTGGCCAGGGCCCGATGGTGAGTCGGCCACACGCCGGTCGCGGGGTCGATGGAGAAGCTGTGGATCTTCTTGGGGGTGTCGTGGGCGACCTCCTCGATGTCCATGCCGCCCTCGGTCGAGGCGACCACCGAGACCATGCTCGACTGCCGGTCGACCAGCAGCGAGAGGTAGAATTCCTTGGCGATCGCCGCGCCCTCTTCGATGTAGAGGCGGTTGACCTGCTTGCCCTTGGGACCGGTCTGGTGGGTCACCAGCACGCGGCCGAGCATCTCCTCGGCGTTGCTGCGGACCTCGGCGACCGACTTGACCACGCGGACGCCGCCCTTGGCGTCGGGGCCCAGGCCTTCGAACTTGCCCTTGCCGCGCCCGCCGGCGTGGATCTGGCTCTTCACGACGAACACGGGCGTGCCGAGCGTCTCGGCGGCCTTGGCGGCTTCATCGGGGGTGAAGGCGGCGAAGCCGCGCGGAACGGGGACGCCGAATTCGGCCAGAACGGCCTTGGCCTGGTGCTCGTGAATGTTCATCGCGGTCTATGGGGTCTCGCGGATGCGGGGGATCAAGACCCGCGGGCGCGGGTCGCGCGGGTTATAGTCGCCGCCTTGCGGCCCGCGCAACCCGACGCGGGGCCTTGGGAAAAACATCCTGCGATCAGCCGGGCGAAGGGGTTTGATAGCCCTGCTTTCCGCTTGCGCGCGACCTACTCGACCCAGTCTTTTTCCAGAACCCGGGACGCCAGGGCGAACAGAGTGGCCGACAGGACGTAGAACCCCATGCCCGTGTAAATCGACCAGCGCAGGGATTCGGTCCCGAAGTGCGGCGCCAGCAGGTCGGACATGAAGCCGAAATAGTAGATCCCGCCGGCGATCCCGAGCAGGTTGTTGATCAGCAGGAACAGCGCCGAGGCCGTGGCCCGCATGTGGGCCGGCGCCAGATGCTGCACCGTGGCCGTGATCGGGCCGATCCAGGCCAGGTTCAGGCCGGTCGGGATCAGGAACAGGCCGAAGCCAAGCGCCAGCGAGGCGACGCGCGAACTGCTTCCACCGAGGCCGGCCAGCAGCGGACCGCTGTTCATCGCGGCCAGGAAAATCGGCACCGAGATCAGGAAGGCGATGGCCGGGGTCAGGGGGTAGGCGCGCTTCGAGCGCTTGCCGAGCCGGTCGGCCACCGCGCCGCCGAGCCAGATGCCCATCAACCCGCCGAGGATCGAGATGCCGGCCGCGTACCAGGACGTCTCGACCAGAGACAGGCCGAAGCTGCGCTGGAAGAAGGACGGCAGCCATGCCGCAATGCCGTAGCCGCAGACCGAGGACGAAGCCGCGCCGAAGGACAGGAGCCAGAAGCTGGGCTTGGGAAGAACCGCGCCGAGCACCTTGCCGAACGAGACCGCGGCGACCGGGGCCGCCGTCGAGTCCTGGCCGCCGCGCGGCGGGTCCTTGACGGTCAGCTTGAACAGCAGCGCCAGCGGCAACCCGATCAGGCCGACGCCGATGAAGGCCCAACGCCAGCCGAACTGCGCCGCGATCAGGCCGCCGATGAGGGTCCCGGCGGCTGTGCCGATCGGAATGCCGAAAGCGAAGCCGGCCAAGGCGCGACCGCGCTGGCTGGGCGGGAAATAGTCGGCGATCAGGGAATAGG
>JBKJII010000129.1:0-3207 GCA_046598505.1 Caulobacter sp.
GGCTGGTGGTTCTGGGACCCGGTCGAGAACGCCTCCTTCATGCCGTGGCTGATCGGCGCGGCGCTGCTGCACTCGGCCATCGTGACCGAGAAGCGCGGGGCGCTGGCGGGCTGGACCGTGTTCCTGGCCATCGCCGGTTTCACCTTCTCGATGCTGGGCGCCTTCCTGGTGCGGTCCGGCGTGCTGACCAGCGTTCACGCCTTCGCCGTCGACCCGACGCGGGGGGTGTTGCTGCTGTCGATTCTCGGCGTCTCGTCGGGCGCGGCCTTCGCCCTGTTCGCCTGGAGGGCGCCCGCCCTGGCGCCGGGCGGCGTGTTCGCGCCGGCCAGCCGCGAGAGCCTGATCGTCCTGAACAACATTCTGCTGACCGCCGCGACCGGCGCGGTGCTGTTCGGCACGCTCTATCCGCTGATCTACGAGGCGGTGGCCGGGGCGCCGATCACGGTCGGTCCGCCCTATTTCAACCTGGTCTTCGGGGGGCTGATGGCACTGGCCATGCTGGTGCTGCCGTTCGGACCGCTGACCGCCTGGAAGCGGGGCGACTTGCTGGCCAGCGGGGACCGGCTGAAGTTCGCGGCGGCGGCGGCGGTACTCGTCGGCTTCGCGGTGTTTGCGATCATCACGCCGCACAAGGCGCTGGCCAGCGGCGGGGTCGCCCTGGGCGGCTGGGTCATCGCCGGGGTGATCGCCGAGGTCATCGAGCGGGTGCGGGCTTTCCGGGCGCCATGGCCGGAGGTGCGGCGACGCCTGACAGGCCTGCCGCGGGGGTCCTGGGGCATGACGCTGGCCCATGCGGGCCTTGGGGTCTTCATCCTGGGCGCCTGCTTTGAGACGACCTTCAAGGTCGAGGCGGCCGAAGCCCTGTCCATCGGCGGCAAGCTGAGGCTGGGGGCTTTCGAACTGACGCTCAAGGACGTCCGGACCGTCGACGGGCCCAACTATCTGGCCGAACGGGGGCAATTGACGGTCACCCGCGCCGGCAGGGCCGTCTGCGCGCCGAAGCCCGAGCGGCGGTTCTACCCCGCAGGCAAGCAGAGCACCTCCGAGGTCGCGCTGTGCAATCGTGGCGTCAGCCAGATCTATGTCGTGCTGGGCGAGCGTCGGGCAGGCGCCAACGGCGAACCGGCCTGGCTGGTGCGCAGCTACTTCAATCCGTGGGTGCAGCTGATCTATCTCGGCCCGCTGCTGATGGCGCTGGGCGGGGCGTTGTCGCTCTCCGACCGGCGGTTGCGGCTGGCCGTGGGGCGCAAGCCGTGAGGGGGTTGGCAGGCCTGATGTGCGTCCTTCGAGACGCGGCTTCGCCGCTCCTCAGGATGACGGGCTTTGGCGCCGTCCCCCATGTTCGTCATGGTGAGGAGCGCGCCGTCAGGCGGGCGTCTCGAACCACGCCACCTGCCCCGCTGATCATCCTCGCAGCCCTGCTGACCCTGGCGGCGGCGTCCGATCCGTCGGAGCGGTTGCCCGATCCGGCGCAGGAGGCGCGGGCCCGGGCCTTGTTCAGCGAAATCCGCTGCCTGGTTTGCCAGAACGAGTCGATCGACGATTCCACCGCCGAACTGGCCGGCGACCTGCGCAAGGTCGTGCGGGAACAGATCGCGGCCGGGCGGTCTGACGGTCAGGTGAAAGCGTTCCTGACCGACCGCTATGGCGAGTTCGTGCTGCTGCGACCGCGGTTCAGCCTGGCCAATTCGGTCCTCTGGCTGGGTCCGTTCGTCGCCGTCCTGGCCGGGCTGGCCCTGCTTGCCGGGCTCTGGCGGCGCCGCGAACCTGTCCAGCCCTTGAGCAGCGACGAAGAAACACGGCTGGCGGCCTTGCTGGACAACGAGCGGCCATGACACGATTGCGCCGTGATCCGGCCCCAAGAAGCCCATCGTCGGATGACGGAAAGATAACTTGAGAGCGGTCACGCTCTTTGGCATCGAACACACTCAGTCAGACCCGCAGCAGGCGGGACAGGAACGGATCACAGATGGTCGCCAGGAAGACCGGTTTCTTTGTCGGCGCCGTCGCGGGCGCGGGCGTCGCCGCCGCCGCGCTGGCCGGCGTTGGATTGCGTATGTCGCCCGCCCAGGCGGCCGAACCGCCGCAGCTGGTGCGGACCTCGTCGGCCGGACCGGTGATGTTTGCGCCGCCGCCGGGCGCGCCGATGTCCTTCGCCGACATCTTCGAGAAGGTTTCGCCGGCGGTGGTCTCGATCGACGTGACCTCGCGGGTGGACGCCAATTCCCTGCGCCTGCCCAACTTCGGGCCTGGTCAGAACGGCAGGCCCGATGGCCAGAACGGTGACGAAGAGGACGGCGCCGGCGGGCGTCCGCGCCAGCAGTCGTCCGGCTCCGGCTTCCTGATCTCGGCGGACGGCTACATCGTCACCAACAACCACGTCATCGAAGGCGCCGACGAAATCAACGTCACGCTGAAGGACGGCCGCGAGCTCAAGGCCCGGCTGATCGGCCGCGACGAGAACACCGATCTGGCCGTGATCAAGATCGAAGGCAGCGGCTTCACCTTCGTGACCTTCGAGAACGCAGGCAAGCCGCGCGTCGGCGACTGGGTCATCGCCGTGGGCAACCCGTTCGGACTGGGCGGCACCGCCACGGCCGGCATCGTGTCCGCCTACGGCCGCAACCTGAACGACGACAGCAGCCAGTTCGTCGACTACGTGCAGATCGATGCGCCGATCAACCGCGGCAACTCCGGCGGCCCGACGTTCGACGTCTACGGCCGGGTGATCGGGGTCAACAGCGCGATCTTCTCGCCGTCGGGCGGTTCGGTCGGCATCGGCTTCGCCATTCCCGCCGACGTCGCCGACAGCATCACCCGGCAGCTGATCGCCGGCGGCAAGGTCGTGCGCGGCTACATCGGCGCGCAGATCCAGAACTTCACGCCGGAAATGGCCGCCGCCATCGGCCTGGGCGATCTGAAAGCCGCCGTGGTCAAGGCCGTTACGCCGGGCGGACCCGCCGCCAAGGCCGGGCTGATGATCGACGACATCGTGCTGTCGGTGAACGGCGTGAAGGTCGAGTCCTCCACCGCCCTGACCCGCGAAGTCGCGCGCGGCGCCGCCGGCTCGGTGCTGCGCCTCGAAGTTCTGCGCGACGGGCGTAGCCGGTTTGTCGATATCCGCTCGGGCGTGCGCCCGTCGAACGAGGAACTGGCCAGCACCGTGCGTCCGGACTCGGACAGCGGCAATGCAGGCCCCGGCAAGGG
>JBKJII010000229.1:0-1400 GCA_046598505.1 Caulobacter sp.
CCTGCAGGTTCGAAAAGGCGTAGGCGGCGCGCACCTCGTCCACCGAGCGGAACGGCATGTCGACGCGGTTGCGCCTGCCGAACTCAAACATCTGCTCGGGCTCGAGGCTGCCCTCGATATGCAGGTGCAGTTCGGCCTTGGGCAGGCCGCGGATGAAGGCGTCGAGGCTGTCGATCATGGCGGTATCTCATGGGCGCCACACCTCGCAGGTCAAGACGCAGCCGATGTCGGCTGGCCGACGAACGGGCCGAATCGGCCGTGATAGGCGTTGCTTCAGTTCACCCGAGGGGAAGCGACAGTTGCGTACCTACACAGTCTACATTCGCGATGAGCGCTACAGCGTGCCGTCCCTTGTCTTCGTCGATGCCCGGTCGGAAATGCTCGTCGCTGACCTTGCGCGTCAGAAGCTGGAAGAGTCCGCCCATCATCTGGCCGTCGAAGTGCTGGACGGCGACACACTGTTGTTGAGGATCGCCCGCGACGGCCTCGAGTAATCGCGGCCCGCTTGCCAAGACGAAATCCCCAGAGCACTATCCTCGCTCAAAGGCCCCTCGCCGGCGAAAACCGGGAGGGGCCTTTTCGATTCTGGAGGCGCCGAGCGCGCGCGAGCTGACAATGTCCGTGAACAAGCAAGGCCACATCCGCCTGACCTCCCATCCGGGGTCGGGCGCGCCCAGCCGTTTTCCCCTGACCTGGGGCGCCGCCACCGCCTGCGAGCGCGGCCCCGTCGTCGCCACGGTCAACAGCGGCAGCGACCGCAACGCCATCGGCGCCCATGGCGGCGCCTATTCGATCTACCGTAGCCTGGCGATCGCCTCGGGCGCGCTCAATCCGCTGGTCCGGCCGGACCTGACCGACACCGCGCCGGTCGTCGATGTCGGCCCGTTCGGCCAGTGGGCCGACCCCCACAAGATCGTCTCGCTCGACCCCTGGGGCCACCGCGTTCAGCAGGATTTCGCCGGCGAAGTGGCCGAGGGCGTCGATATCCGTCCGACCATCGCCATCACCAAGGCCCGCCTGACTCTCCCGGAGATCAGCGACGCCATCGACGCCGGCCGGCTGAAGATCGACGGGACCGTGGTCCACGAGACCCGCGACGTGGCCGTGACCAAGGCCGCGCTGGATCCGGTCTGGTATCTGCCCGGCATCGCCGAGCGGTTCGAGGTCGATGAGACCACGCTGCGGCGGACCTTGTTCGAACAGACCGGCGGTATGTATCCCGAGCTGGTCACCCGGCCGGATATCAAGGTGTTCCTGCCGCCCATCGGCGGCATCACCCTCTACATCTTCGGCGACCCGGCCTTTATCGGCCGCGGCGACAAGCGCCTGACCTGCCGGGTGCATGACGAGTGCAACGGCTCGGACGTGTTCGGTTCCGACATCTGCACCTGCCGCCCCTA
>JBKJII010000252.1:0-2255 GCA_046598505.1 Caulobacter sp.
CAGCGGCACATCGGGCTGCGGCTCGGGTTGCGGCTGCGGGGTGTCGTCGCGGACCACGCTGATGCGTTCACCGCTGGTCGCCGTGGTCAGGGCCGTGGGGGCCTGACGGGGCACCGAATTGACGGCGTCATAGTCGACCTTGGGCGCCAGCACCGGCGAGGGGGCCGGGATCCAGCCATTGGCCGGGGTCAGGAACAGGGTCTTTTCGGCTGCGCGGCGACGGACCAGGGCGTCGATGACGATGCGCTCGCCCTCGAAGTCGGCCTTGCGCCACATCTCCATGGCACAGGCAGCCTGCAGCATCTGGCCTTCGTTGACCCGGCGCAGCACCGAAGAGCGGCGGAAGTTGTCGACGCCGATGTTGAAGGCGAAGCAGCAGAGCGAGTCGAACTGGTTCTGGGTCAGCGGCGTGTAGCTGTGCTCATTGACCGCATGGGCCACCGCGATGAGATCGTACATCAGCAGGGCTTCGGCGTCGGCGGGCGACACCTCGGCGCCCTGACGGGCGGTCAGGGTGTGGCCGTAGCCGATCGTCCAGCGCCCGTCGGGGAGCTGGGCGGCCCGTTGGCGATAGCCCTCGAACGTCTTGATCAGTTCGATAGCTGCGCGGGAGACCTGGTGGCGGGGTTTCATCGGCCTTCTTGATCCGAAATGAGACAGACAGGGCTGCGTTCCATCCCACTCCCGCAAGAGGGATGCCGGACGCCGCCTGAACTCCCGCTGAACGGGAAAGAATGCGATCTTTTTTGAGGCCGGGCGGCCGTCTAGAGCAGAATAAGCGCCGCCAGCCCGAGGAACGACAGGAAGCCGGTGAAATCAGTCACAAACGTGACGAACACCGAAGACGACACGGCCGGATCGCGTTCCAGCTTGTCGAGCGCCAGGGGCACGAGAATCCCGGCGAGGGACGCCACGAACAGATTGATCATCAGCGCCAGCGCGATGGTCAGGCAAAGCATGGGGTCGCGGAAGAAGACGAAGGTCGCCGCGCCCATGATCGCCGCCAGCACCCCGCCGTTGATCAGGCCCACGGTCATCTCCCGGAAGATGATGCGCATGGCGTTGGCCGCGTTCAGTTCGCGGCTGGCCAGGGCGCGCACCGCCACCGCCAGGGTCTGGGTGCCGGCGTTGCCGCCCAGCGAGGCGACGACCGGCATCAGGATGGCCAGGGTCAGCAGCTTGCCGATCTCGGCCTGGAAGGCGCCGATGACGCTGGCGGCCAGGGCGGCGGTCAGGGTGTTGACCACCAGCCAGGGCAGGCGTGACTTCGCAACGTCCCAGACGCCGGCGTCGCGACCGGCGTCGGACACGCCGGCGAGGGCCAGGATGTCCTCCTCGGACTCCTCCTGGATGACGCCGACGATATCGTCGACGGTGATCTGGCCGACCAGCCGCCCGCCCGGATCGATGACCGGGGCGCTGATCAGGTGATATTTGTCGAAGATGTAGGCGACCTCTTCCTGGTCCATCTCGACGGTGATCTCGGTGACCGGCTCCATCAGCTCGGCCAGGGTCGTCTCGCGCTTGGCCCGCAGCAGCTGGCTGACCGGCACCGCGCCGATCGGGCGGTAGGCGGGATCGACGATGTAGATGTCGAAGAACAGCTCGGGCAGCTCGTCGCCGGCGACCCGGACGTGGTCGATAGTCTGGCCGACGGTCCAGAATTGCGGCGCGGCCAGCACCTCGCGCTGCATCAGGCGGCCGGCGGTCTCGTCCTCGTGCGCCAGCGACGCCTCGACCGCAGCCCGGTCGGTCTCGTCCATGGCCGCCAGCACCTGGGCGCGCTTCTCGCCCTCCAGGTCGTCGACGACATCGGCCGCGTCGTCGGAGTCCAGTTCCTCCAGCGCCTTGGCCAGGGCGGTCGGGGTGACCGTGTCGAGGATCTCCTCGCGGAGGTTGTCATCCAGCTCGGACAGCACCTCGGCCAGGGTCTCCGAATCGAGACAGGGGATGATCTCCTCGCGGTAGTCCGCCGTGAGGAAGCCCATCAGGTCAGCCACGTCCTCCGAACGCAGGGCCGCGATCAGCTCGCGCAGCCGCTCGGCGTCGCCGCGGTCAGCGGCGTCGACGACCATGTCCACGTAGGCGGGGTTGAGGGCGTAGTCGTCGCCCAGCGCGAGATCTTCGAGATCCTCGGGCGGGGGGGCGTTTTCAGGGGCCTGCGGGATCGAGAGGTTATTCTCCTCGAGCAGGTCGGCTTTATCCCGGGTCATGTCGGGGCCTCCTGAACGAAGAGATCAATCCTGCAGTGCTTC